>NZ_JBPYCR010000031.1:0-42107 GCF_051846915.1 Virgibacillus sp. W0181 | reverse complement strand
TAAGAAGTAAATCACAGCTGAAAAAAAGGCTATTGTAAATAAGTCAAATTTTCTTTTAGCTAAGAGAAAAAAGAAAAGGGAAATAAAACTTACTATATAAAACATTATAATCATTACGTTTAACTCCTCAAGGTATAATCAAATCTATTTCTTTTTGATTATTAATACCAATATTATCGACAACAATACCGTTTGTATAGAGCGAGAAAGAACTAATGCCCATGATGCACCTAATAAACCATTATTCATAATAAGATAGTACCCTAGAGATAAGGTTATAAAAAGATTTATTAGATTAACAGTTGACTGGATTATTAACTGTCTAGAGGATATTATTGATAAATTTAAAAAAGAATTAATAAATCCAAATAATATAGATGTATATAAAATAGTAAAGGTGATCGAATAAACTTCAAACTCTACACCATAAAACAACCGCAAAATGAATTTTGAGTGAAAAAGAACAGGAATAAATATGAGCAAAAACACAAATAGAGCAATGCCTATAAATACTAAATTAATTTTCAAGAACCTTCTATTACTTCCGTTCTGATATACATTAGCAATTTTGGGTGCTGCTAATAGCGATATAGGAGTCATAACCAAATTACTCGCTACTAAGACATAGTATAATGCTGAGTAAACTCCAACCTCAGCAATTCCATAAAAATAATCTAAAAAATACCTTGGTATATTAGCATTTAAAGAACCTATTAGTGCAGTCACCCCTAGTGGCCACGCCATTTTAATAAGCTCCCACGAAGTTGACTTTTTAAACTGAAGAAATACAGGGGTCAATTTTCGGACGTATTTTAAATCGTATAATAACAATCTTAAGGTCATTATAATTAACAAACCTATAATCGACGCTATAACACTCTTAGTTAAATAATAAATAGTGCCGAAAATAATAGTACTATAAATTCCTCTTAGTAATTGAGATTTACCTAATATACTAAGATTTTCTTTTTTTTGAAAGAATCCCATGCATATATCACTAAGTGCCTCTATGATTTTAACTAAACCAAGTAAAATTATTACAAAAAAAGTCTTTTTATCACTTGAATATATTAGAGCAACAGAAATAATTATAATATAAGCAACCAACATATGTAATATTCTTCCAGACATATACTCGCTGAAGTTATATTGGCTAGTACTATCCGTTGCAATTATAGTTCGCAAATCAAAGTTTAAAAAAAGTATTATTGGTGCGGTAATAGCTAAGCTTAAAGAGTATAATCCTAAGTCTAAAGCAGAGCCAAAACGAGCAAGTATTGTAATTATCAACCATTGTGATAGAGCAAAAGCGATGTTACCAGCAATAGCCCAACCTAATTTTTTTCTGAAATTTTGTAGTATTTTCTTAAACATTGCTACCTCACATTTTGCATTGGTTCTAATTTTAATTAGTAATTTTATTCAAAAGGATTTAAGAAACTAAACTCCCATACCACACTATCGATATCTCCTCTGATTATTTTACTTATCTTGCTACTGTTGCCCTAAAACCGAAAGGATAATCTAGCTACCCTTCACTGCCAACAACGTCTTTTCCATATAAACAATTTTCATTAATTCATCTTTTAAATCGGCTGAAGCGTAGTTATCGAATCGTTGAACCAATAGATTAACTAAACCAAAATCAACTTCCACCGTCCGGCCGACATATATCTTTTCGTACACTTCTCCCGGAAGAACTTCATCTTCACCCAGCAGTTCTTCGTACATCTTCTCACCGGGACGGATGCCGGAATATTCAATTCCAATTTCATCTTGGGTATAGCCAGACAGTTGAATCAAGTTCCGTGCAAGATCGACAATTTTTACTGGTTCACCCATATCAAGCACAAAGATTTCGCCTCCATTAGCAAGCGTTCCTGCTTGAATCACAAGTCTTGACGCTTCGGGGATCGTCATAAAGTACCTCGTCATTTCCGGGTGTGTGACGGTTACTGGTCCGCCGCGTTCAATTTGTTTCTTAAATAATGGGATGACACTGCCGCGACTGCCAAGCACATTCCCAAATCGTACGGCGACAAATTTTGTTGTACTTTGCTTTGCTATGTCTTGGATAACCATTTCCGCAATTCGTTTAGTGGCACCCATAACATTTGTAGGGTTGACTGCTTTATCGGTAGAAACAAGGACAAAGGTATCTACTCCATGTGCATCTGCTGCTTCTGCTACATTGTTCGTACCGATAATATTGTTTTTGACCGCTTCATGCGGATTATACTCCATAAGTGGTACATGTTTATGGGCAGCGGCATGGTAAATAATCGTTGGTTGATGCTTTTCGATAACTTCCATCATGCGCTCTCTATCCTGCACATCGGCAATGACCGGCAGGATTTCGATGTCGGTCTGTTTATATTTTTCTCTTAGTTCCATATGAATTGTATAAATGCTGAATTCCCCGTGACCGACGAGTACGATTTTTTTCGGTGCAAAGCGTAATAGCTGTCGGCATAGTTCTGATCCGATCGAGCCGCCTGCTCCCGTTACCATGACAGTATTTCCAGTCACATACCCTTGAATGGCGTGGATATCTAATTCGACCGGTTCTCGTCCAAGCAAATCTTCTACTTCAACATTTTTCAAGTGACTGACGGAAACTTTTCCTGTCATCAGATCTTCTATTTTCGGGATCATCTGCACTTTTGCTTTTGTTTTGTTGCATTGAGCAATAATTTTATTTAATTCCCCGTTCCGTAACGACGGGATGGCAATGACGATATGTTCAATTTCTTCTTTTTCCGCAATTGTTGGAATTTCTTTTACTTTTCCAAGCACCGGCAGATTGTACAGCTGCATCCGTTGCTTCGTAAGGTCATCATCAACAAAACCGACTGGAAGCAGTTCTGATTGATTATGGTTGTTGTTCAGTTGGCGGACAATCATCGCGCCGGCATCACCGGCTCCGATAATAAGTGTTCGTTTTTTCTTGCCAGTTTTCGTTATGTAGCGATCACGGTAGATGCGCCAAACAAAGCGCGATCCGCCAATTAAAATAATATGAAGCATCCATGTGACGATTAAAGCTCTACGATAAATGGAAAAGTCATTCATCAAGTATTGGACGATCCCTGCCGATATAATAGAAAAAGTAATTGCTTGAACAATGGCAGTCAGCTCGCCAACACTGGCATACGCCCATACTTTATTGTATAGCTTGTACAGTCCCGCATAAATATGATGAAAAATTAAAAGTGCAAGGGCGCTAACGATAATGACGGGCATATGGAGTTTATTAAAGTCCATACTTGGGTAGACAACCCAGGAAGCAATGAAGATGGCGGTACTGACGATGAGTGAATCAAGTATGATCAGCATGGTAAGTCGTGTTCGGTATGTCACAGGGGATCCCCCCTTTCTTCGGAAATTACTAGCTTGTTTTATGAATGATTCTGTTTCGTTTTAAGTTGCATGAAATTCTTTATATAGTTCTTTATTCATTCTCCATATTTTTACAAACGTACGTGACCATTGTACTAGTTTTACAGTCATAAAAGAAGTGACTTTTGGAATTAAAAGTCATTAATCGTTTTTATTTGTAAAGTTTTGGCGGAAAATTGCATGGTTTGTTTCCTGTTGTTCAACGAGTGACTTGCTGAAACGCACTTAGATCGACTAATTAAACAGTTAGTTCATTACGATTGTCAAATCCTAGTTTGCTGTACAGTTCGCTCACGTAATTTTTTATCGTGCCTTCCGTTAAGTGCAGTTCATGGGCAATTTCTTTATTCGTCCGCTCATTCGTTAGAAGGCTGGCGACATCAAGTTCGCGTTCCGTTAAATGAATGTTACGATTGATGAGCCGCTTCCGTAAGATTTCTTTTCGGCTGTATGCGTAATGCGTGATTTTTTCTGCCAAGATGCGTGCAGCCGCTCCGGAGATGATAAACTCGTCTTTTGCTATATCGCGGATCGCTTGGAGCAAATTTTCCGCAGGCTCGTCCGTTAACAAAAAACCTTTAGCACCTGCAAGAACTCCAGCAACAACGAGTTCTCTATCAGAATAATTGGTTAGCAGGATAAATGTAGTTTGTGGGTAATGTTCTTTCAACTGCGTCAATAATGCGATGCCGTTAATCGATGAAAGATGAATATTTACGACAGCCACATCTATTCTCTCTTGCTGCATCTGTTCATGGAAGGCGTCAAGCGTTGCTGCCATTCCGACAAAACGAATATCGTCTGTTCTTTCGGATATGGCGCGCATTCCTTCATAATATAATTGTTCCTCATGAACAAACAGCACTTGAATCATCTATACACACCTTCGCTTTCTTTCGCATTCTCTATTTTCATTATACAGTCGAAGGTAGACAAAAAGATGTATATCTTTCTTCCAGTAAAATATAATACGTCATCATTGGCTTGAAAGTATTGTAGTCGAATATGTATGAAAGTTAGTTCGTATAGGAGCAGCAGCTTTTCAAGCTAAATTGTCTGTACACACATTAAAACAACCCAAGAAACTTTTTCTTCTTCGGCATTTCCGGCTCCAGCCGGTTCACATTCATATTATCAATGAGCAAATGACTGTTCTCCAAGAGCATATAATACGTGTCAAGCCCATACAAATCCTTCACTTCCTGATACGCTTCGTTCAAATGGAAAGTCCGTGATGTTGTATTATGGGCATCTGATGCAATGAAATGGGTTAAATTGGCTTCAATGAGCTGGTGGCTGAGCTTCTGTGCATGCTTGCCAAATTTTCCAATAACGCTCGCCGCTGTCACTTGGGTCAATGCACCATTTCGTACAAAGTGATAAAGCTTTTCAGGCTGTGCGAGCAATTCCTTATTACGCTCCGGATGCACGATAATCGGCGTTAAGCCGGCAACTTGGATATCAAATAGCATCTGTTTTGCATAATGTGGCACACTGCTTGACGGAAATTCAATGAGCACATATTTCGTATCATTGACAGGAAGAATTTCCCCATTTTCGATATCGGTTAATATATCACCATTAATTCGCAGCTCCTGACCACCAAGAATGGTCAATGGGATCTGCTCACTTTGCAATAAATCGTTTAAAAAGGTGAGATGCTTCTCAATCTGACCTCGATCATTCTCATAGCTTCCATTTTTATGGTGTGGAGTAGCAATGATCGTATGGATGCCCTGCTCAACGGCTGCTTTCGCCATCGCTAGACTATCCTCCTCCGTCTTTGCCCCGTCATCAACACCGGGCAATATATGACAATGAATGTCGATCATGTTTTTTCCTCCTCACCTACTGCGATACAACGATGAAACGTTACTTTTTTCCTTTTAAACAAACAAACTGAAAAAACGAAACTCTGGTAACATAAGTAAAATGCCAACCGTAAGTGCAAGTTTACTAGTTTTCAACGGTTTAAGATAGGTACACTATTTAAAAGACATCTTGTAACGTATAGTTCAAATGTCACGACTTTTAGTATAATATATTTTTATTCTAACAGAAATAGACAAATTTTGCTAATTGATTAATTTTGTTCGTTGACTCTATTTAATTCGCAAGTACAGATGATTCATATCAGAGCCGCTTTGTTTTGGTTAGTGACAAATTCTATGAAAAACGGAACAATATTCAACGCTTTCTAGGGAGTTGCCCAATTATTGAGGTTCAACCCTGCACCAATCGAGCGCTCCCGCTGTTCCATCCTACAAGTGTGATTCTACAACAATTAACGAAAACTAGTTTCCGTAATAATAGTAGTAGTCAGACTTTGCCTTTTCCCGATCGTTCAAGACAGCTCCAAGCAGTTTAGCCGATGCACCTGCTAGAACTTCCTTTGATTTTTCGGCCGCTTCATATTCGGTCACTTTACTCCGTACAACTAGCAACGAGCCATCGACGATGTTTGCCAATATTTGCGCGTCAGCAACGGCCAGGATTGGCGGAGTATCGAATATGATTATATCGTACAATTTTTTTGCCAATTCTAGTGTCGTTTGCATTTTTTTCGATGCGAGTAGCTCGGATGGATTGGGTGGGATTGGTCCACATGAAATTAAATCCAGATTATCTACATCACTCGATACAATTGCATCTTCCAGTGTGCTTTCTCCGACAAGAACATTACTTAAGCCACGTAAGTTATCCAGGCGGAACGTGTAGTGTACTGTCGGTTTACGCATGTCAGCGTCAATCAGAAGAACTCTTTTCCCTTGTTGCGCATAGGTGACCGCCAAATTTGCGACCGTCATCGATTTCCCAGCTGCAGGACCGGGAGATGATATTAAAATTGACTGCAATTCTTCGTCAACCGAAGCAAATTGCAAGTTCGTTCGAATCGTCCGATATTGCTCGGATATGGGGGAACGTGGATTCAATTTTGTAATCAAGTGTCTTATTTTATTGTTTCTAGATTGTTTTTTTCTGCGTACCATTGAATCCACCTCTTTTCACTGCGTTCTTCCGAAAGGCTAAATGATCGCCGCGTATATCTTCGTCTTTTACGTGAGAAATCGTACCAAGAATTGGAATCCCAAGTTTTTTCTCGATATCTTCTTCCGTTGTAATTGTGTTATCCAAATACTCAAGCAAGAACGCCAGACCGACACCAACCATTGCACCAAGCACGACGGCGATTGCAATATTCAACATTGGTTTTGGAGCTACAGGAGACGGATTTGCTGACACTTCTGCTTCGGACAAGATCCCAATATTATCAACACCATTCATAATTTCAGGTGTTTTTTTCTGGAATATTTCTACAGTCGTGTTGGCAATTTTTGTTGCCAGTTCCTGACTTGGATCGGTTACTGTGACTGTTACAACTTGCGAATTTTGTTCGCTGGAAACTTGAACTTTCTCACTCAATTGTCCCGCATTGTATGACAAGCTTAGTTCTTCCGCAACGTCTTCTAGAATCGCTTTACTTTTAATGATAACGTTATATGTATTAATGAGTTCAACGTTTGTTCTGATATCATTTACATTCACTTGCATATCAGGGTCTTGCTGTTTCTGATTCACAATAAATTGTGAGCTTGACTGATACGTCGGCGTCAGAATGAAATAACTGACAACTGCTGCAATGAGCGCTGCTCCTATTATAAATAGAAAAATCATTAACAGGCGTTTCTTAATCACTTCAAAGATTTCCTTCAGGGATATTGTCTCTTCCATTAGTGTACCTCCACGTATTTACTATTGATCAAACTGGCTAGCTACTTGTCTTCTTCACCAGATTTGATTGAACTTTTTTGCTGATTGTTTCATTTTTTACATAAGGCTGCCAATATATAAGCGACAGATTGCGCCAGATAAATATAATAAATCTTTTTCGACATTACATTCGAGATTATACCATATTTATTATAAATAAAATATGGTTTTTCGTCGTAATCTAGTTCTTTTTATTTAGATCCTACACTAAATACCAACAATTCAATGATATTACCAAACTTTATACAAATATTCTAGCTATTTCCTTTTATTTCATGTTATAATCAGTGTTATATATTGGCGAGAAATATATTTATATTTAAATAATGGTTTAAATGACATAGTTCTCTAAGTTATAGTTATTTTTTTCTCATTCCGAAACGGATGAATTGTTGGTAAAGGTGGTAGGTTTTTACTGCAAGCACCAAAATGACAAACAATTTTTAAAAGGATTATATGGAAGATTAATAGATAAAAAGTTTTATATTTGAAAATTAGAAGGGAGTTCATACAGTGTCTAGTAAAAAGATAGTTATGTCTGTATCTGCTTCAGCCGTCATTGCATCAGCGTTTGTAGCTGCTGAACAGGCGGAAGCGGCAGCGTATAAAGTAAAAAGTGGGGATTCGCTCTGGACAATCGCACAAAAGCATCATACTAGTGTAGCTCAATTAAAATCGCTGAACAAACTCTCAAGTGATATCATTTTCCCGAATCAAGTTTTGCAAACAGATGGAGACAGCGGGAGTCGTTCATCGGGGGCGAGCTCGAATAACAGCCAACCAGCTGATTCGTCCGGCTCGAGTGATTCGAGTAACTCCATTTCAGACGGAAATACATATACAGTCAAGTCTGGTGACACATTGAGCGCCATCGCATTTAAGCATAACGTATCGATCGCTAACTTAATGAAATGGAATAACTTGAATTCGACACTCATCTATCCGGGAAATAAATTTGTTGTGAGCGGGAGTGGTTCTGGGTCAGGTAGCGGATCGAACGGAGGATCCAGTAGTTCGTCAGGGAATGATTCCGCGTCAAGTGGCGGAGGCTCGTCTAATTCCGGGTCAAGCGGGAGTTCTTACACCGTCGTTGCCGGGGATTCTTTATCAAAAATCGGCGCAAAATATGGCGTAAGCGTCGCTAACTTGAAAAAATGGAACAATTTACGCTCCGATTTAATTCTCGTCGGGCAGAAGTTGAAAGTAGGGAAAGCCGTCAGTTCCGGTTCAAACGGCGGGAATGCTGATGGTGGTTCCAGTTCGAACAGTGGATCGAATTCCGGCAGTTCGAGTGGTGGAAGCTCCAGCAGCGATTCAAGTACTTCCGTTTATACGGTGAAATCGGGTGACAGTCTTTCACGGATTGCTTCAAACTACAAGGTGAGCGTTGCCAATTTAAAGAAATGGAATAATTTAAGCTCTGATCTAATCCATATCGGACAAAAGCTTAGTATTAATGGACAAGCAAGTGGTGGTTCGAGTAGCGGCGGAAGTGGTTCTTCTGTTGAAAAGCCTTCAACAGATGTTAACTATAACGTCTCTCAGCTAGTGAACATCGCACGAAGCGTGCTTGGTACGCCATATACGTGGGGCGGACAGTCGACAAGCGGATTTGACTGCAGCGGCTTTATTCATTATGCATACAACAAGGCCGGAATGAGCATGACCCGCAAATCAACAACCGGCTACTTTAACCGCTCTTACTATATCGATAACCCGAAGCTCGGTGATCTCGTATTTTTCAAAAATACATACCGTTCCGGCATCTCGCATATGGGAATCTATTTAGGGAATAACCAATTCATCCATGCCGGCTCATCGACCGGGGTAACGATATCCAATTTAGACAACTCTTATTGGAAAAAGCACTACGACGGATTTAAACGATTTTATTGATAAGGATTCTAAAGAAACTTCCAGCTGCGGGCTGGAAGTTTTTTTAGAATCGTAATTATTGTTGTGACTTAAAGAAGTTTTACAAATTTTAACCACTAGACCTCATTTTATCTAACAAGAACATGGCTCTCTTGAACACGTAGCTCAGGATGTATCTTAAAATGACTTTCATGATCTTTCTTTCATTATATATTTTTCGATCGTTACTAAAATTCGGCAACGCTAAAAAGAAAGTGGTTTAAAATTAGCAATGAACAACTGGGATATACATCCAGTTTTATATTTTTCAATTTATTTATAGCATTAGTGTTTCTTACTATCTATCTCATCCGTTATTTAAAATCTTCTAAGTCTGACCAAAAATTACTTACCTCAGTTGTACACTTAAATCTTCATAAACGAACAGGACACCTTAAAAGGCATCCTGTTCAATTTTATAAATATAGTTTTGTCACGCGTTCTTTCTGTAAGAATAGAAAATCCTCAATACTATGGCTAGCCCAATTAATATCATCCCAACAAGTATCCAATTATAATTGGATGTGGATGTATGCGGTAGTTCATTGCCAGATTTACTCACTTCATCATTAGATTCATCTTTTAAATCTGAGTTTTCCTCCACTATAATCGTTTCTGAGCTTGCTTCCACTGTAACCGTGATTGTTTTGGTTGTCGTTTTCCCGTCACTGTCAGTCACTTCATAAACTACATCATAAGCCCCTGGCGTCGTTGTATCGACATCATTCGTTGTTACATTGATATTGCCCGTTACATCTCCATCTTCAGCATCTGTTGCAGTTACTCCGGCCAGCGGATCATACGTATCGCCTACGGTAATTGTTTTATCCGCTGCATTTATAACAGGTGCTTCGTTTGTGGATGCTGTTGCTTCCACTGTAATCGTGACCGTTTTGGTTGTCGTTTTTCCGTCACTGTCGGTCACTTCATAAACTACATCATAAGCCCCTGGAGTACTCGTATCAACATCATTCGTTGTTACATTGATATTGCCCGTTACATCTCCATCTTCGGCATCTGTTGCAGATACACCGGCCAGCGGGTCATACGTATCGCCTACCGTAATTGTTGTGTCCGTTGCATTAATAACAGGTGCTTCATTTGTGGATGTTGCTGCTTCCACTGTAACCGTAATCGTTTTGGTTGTCGTTTCCCCATCACTGTCGGTCACTTCATAGACTACATCATAAGCCCCTGGCGTCGTTGTATCGACATCATTCGTTGTTACATTGATATTGCCCGTTACATCTCCATCTTCAGCATCTGTTGCAGTTACTCCGGCCAGCGGATCATACGTATCGCCTACGGTAATTGTTGTGTCCGTTGCATTAATAACAGGTGCTTCATTTGTGGATGTTGCTGCTTCCACTGTAACCGTAATCGTTTTTGTTGTCGTTTCTCCAGCACTGTCGGTCACTTCATAAACTACATCATAAGCTCCTGGAGTAGTCGTATCAACATCATTTGTTGTTACATTGATATTGCCCGTTACATCTCCATCTTCGGCATCTGTTGCAGTTACACCGGACAGTGGATCATACATATCGCCTACGGTAATTGTTTTATTCGCTGCATTAATAACAGGTGCTTCGTTTGTGGACGCTGCTGCTTCAACTGTAATCGTGATCGTTTTGGTTGTCGTTTTTCCGTCACTGTCGGTCACTTCATAAACTACATCATAAGCCCCTGGAGTACTCGTATCAACATCATTCGTTGTTACATTGATATTGCCCGTTACATCTCCATCTTCGGCATCTGTTGCAGATACACCGGCCAGCGGGTCATACGTATCGCCTACCGTAATTGTTGTGTCCGTTGCATTAATAACAGGTGCTTCGTTTACAACTGGTGGGACGGTTGAATGTGGATTAAATTGCAAGTGTGGATATTCACCTGCATTGATTCCCCAAATAGACGAAAAATCCCATCCGGTGTATGTGCTTTGTTCCAACATTTCTGATGTATCCTTCGGTTCGCCGTTTCCTGTGTCACTTTTTCCCGTTGTAGATTGATCGTAAAAATTATTCTCCACTGTTCCATAAGAATTACTATTATAACCAATGAGACCTCCACCAGAGCCAGTAACAGATCCGACAGCATAATTATTCCTAATATTAAAAGTATAACCAATAGTGCCACCTAGTAGTCCACCTACATAATAATTACCCTGGACGTCTCCCGTCGCAAACGTATTTTCAATAGTAACAGCACTACTATTAGGATGACCAATCAAGCCACCTACATGAGACGCAGTCGAAGAGCCTGTTACTGACCCAGTAGCATAACTAATATTCACTGAACCACCATTAATAGATCCGACTAAACCACCTAAATTCCTATTAATTCCGGTTACAGCACCCGTTGCATAACTTTCGCTAACGGGTCCTTCAATAACAAATCCAACTAAGCCACCTACATTCCGGTCACCTGTTACAGCGCTATTAGCATGACTAGTCATGACTTCTGATTGCCGTGTGTACCCAATCAAACCACCTACATCTCTTTCACCAGTCACAGTTCCCGACATTGTACTACCCTCTATCATTGATGCAGTGCCAGAATGACCATAAAGTTCTCCGCTGACCCCTCCAACGCGAACTGTCCCTTTTACATTACCTTGGACCGTGACATTTGCGACATTGCTCCGCCACACTTGCCCGACAAGGCCCCCGACATTTTCTTTTCCTTCTACGTTAACACCTGTCAATATCACATTTTTAATTTCGGCAGAACTTTGAATATAACCAAATAAACCAACATTATCTTCAGTAGGTCGGGTTATAGTAAGCCCGGAAATGGTATGTCCTTCTCCATCGAAAGTCCCCTCAAATCGACTAAAGGTGCTTCCATCACCTATAGGCTCCCAGTTCGAGTATCCTGATAAATCAATATCGTTTTTCAGCACATAATCCCCGCTTAAATCATTACGTACATTGTCTAGATCAGCCGCTGAATGAATCTCTGTTGGAGATGCTGCATTGGCATGATTTGCAAAAACACCTGATGAAGTTCCTATCATAATCATGATGCATAATACGACATACCACTTTCTTCCTTTTAGATTTATAGAATCTTGCTCTGTTCTATACATTTTCGACCTCCTCGTATATTAATAGATTAACTATTTAGTGTGGACTAATAAATAATCATAACAATTAAAGGTTAAATGTAAGTTAAGAAATGAAAAAAATTATTCATTATTGCCGTGATAGATTGAGTATATTACTATTAAATAGATTCAAATCTTTTTTTGCGCTCATTTGATAGCTTTGTTTTTATTGGTAAAGATTAATAATCCCTCATATTAACTAGTTTTCGTCAATCATTTGTCAGATTATGAATCGTCAGTCAGTAATCCTTTCCTAAGGCGGTAATTTTACAATTGAGCATTATTAACGTTTAGCAAAGTTTTCAAAATATGGTAGAATCCTAGTTGGAGTAATTTATATTACTATTATATGGAAGGGATTGAACAAGCATGAATTTTCAAGATTTTTTACGATTCGACAAGATGTTAACACCGACAATCATTAAAATTGTCTTCTGGATTGGGGTAGTCATTTCCGTTCTAAGCGGGCTTGGAATGGTTGTAGGTGGTCTAAATTCCCCGTGGGGTGGCGGATTCCAGGTGATCATGGGGTTACTGACTATCGTTATCGGACCAATTATCGTGCGAATTTATTGTGAACTGTTAATTATCTTTTTTAAGATGCACGAAACATTACATGACATAAAAGGGCTGTTGTCAAATCAATCAAAAGCGACAACTGGTGACATTGCCAGCAGCAATGAACATGGAGAAAATTAATAAGGGGTATTAAAATATTTTCAAATATGTACGCACTCATTTTTTATTACTAAATTTACATTAACAACTAATAGTTTGAAAAGGAAGGGGGCACCGATGATGAAATACGTATCCTATTTGCTCATTTTAGCAGGAGTAGCGATGCTCGCGTTTGGCGGAATCCAACTCTTTCAATCGAAAGTAAGTGAAGGAAAACGACTGGAAGAAGCGAAAACAATCGTTAACGATGAAGTTGTGCACGAGATTGAAAATGCTGCTTATGATTTCCAGGAAGGCGATACAGTTGGCGTTTTTTACATACCGCGGCTAGATCGAGAAATTCCAATTATTGAAGGAACAGATGAAGATGAACTGAAACAAGGAGTCGGCCATTACGCAGGAACCGGATTTCCCGGAGAAAATAAACAAATTTTGCTCTCCGGCCACCGCGATACAGTCTTCCGGAAATTTGGCGAACTAGAGCACGGCGATGAATTGCATGTCAAAATGAAAAATGGCACGTTCATTTACGAAATACTAGATCACGAAATCGTCGATGCAGATGACCGAACCGTCATTGATCCAAGTCGCGAAGATGAATATCTGACTGTTTCCACTTGTTATCCATTTTCATTTGTCGGCAGCGCCCCCGACCGCTACGTAATCTATGCCTATCCAAAGTAAATTTTGGATAGGCTTTTTTATTGGCTTCCAGTATTACCTAACCCGGAAGTATAGCTGAGAGCTTGTACGAATGATGATAGATTAATTTACTGTATTGACGGGCAATTCTCCTTAGCAATATCCTCGCATATTTGACCAGTGGTTATCCGGTGCCAATGCGTGGTTTTCTCCTTCTTATGCACGCTTCGGTCACATCACGAATAACTCACATGTAACGAGGCACTATTCCATCTTCATATCAAAACCTTGAATCCTAAAACAATAACCGGCCAACATAAATAACGAGTGTAACTGTAATGGTACTCATCAATGTTGAAAACAATACAATTTGTGCAGCAAAATCTGGATGATTTTCATACTCCTGAGCGATAACCGCGCTATTAATGGATGTAGGCATAGCCGAAGCAATTAACAGGGCTTGAGCGAACACACCGTCCAATCCGAAGGCGTAAATAATACCAAGGGTTAGGAGCGGACCGATAATAAGTCGGATAATTAAACTGAAATAAACTTCAGAAAGCTGAGCTGTCAGCCGCAACATAGCGACCTGCGCACCTAATGTTAAAAGCGCCAAAGAAATCATACCTTCAGCAATATAATTTGCAGGCACCCAGACAAATGATGGCAAGGAAATGCTCCAGGCATTCAGCATAACGCCCGCTGCCATCGCGTATAAGACCGGCATTTTAAAATATCCGAGAAGCGCTTTTAATTTGCCCACACTGACCGATTGCAACGAAAAAATGCCATAGGTATACAAAAAAATGTTTTGCAGCATAAGAACAATTACTTGGATCGACATCGCAAAAGGATCACTTTTAAAAACCAAATCGTTCACGGGTACTCCGTAATTCCCCGAATTGAAAAAGAGGACGCTGTTCGTAAAAGTTGCTTTTTTTCCATCTTTAATATGTAAAAGTCGTGCTGAAATATGTGAGACGATAAATAAAAGGAGCACATACAGAATGAAAAACAAAAAAACCTTCCCAAATAACGAAGCGCTAAACTGTGCTTCATACAATTTCACAAAAATAAAACCCGGTACAAAAATATAAATATTCAATCGAGCTAGCGTCTGCACATTCAAATGGAATCTTCGTTGGATGATAAAACCTATGACCATCAGGACGAAGATAGGTAGAATAATATCTTTTAAAATAAAAATGAGTTCGAGCAAGTGATGCACCTCTTTCGTAAGTTCCTGTAAAAAGTTCACTTCCATTAAAAATCGCTTTATATCAACAGTACAGCAATAGATCAGCAAAGTTAAATTAGCTCAATATCTGTTTTTAAAACAGCGGTCTAACTTGCAAATTTTGTCGATGACTATTCTCTTATATCATAATAGCATGTTTATTGTCCTGTTGAATATGGGGGAAACAATGGTTTGCGTCTCATGGACATTTTTTTGAAGGCGAACCAGAAGTGATAGAATAGTTGTTTCCATGTCAGCGGTCAGAGAACGTAGAATTATCCAACAAAAAAAGCCGTTAACCCCCTTCCGTTTCTTCAGGGAATTAACGACTAGTTATAAGTAACAAATAATCATTCATGTGCTTTATCCCAGCGCTGAGGTACTATCTTCCTAACAGACGACCACCCCTTTTTGCTAGGGTTAGTCTGTTGGAACCGTTCTATGTTGATACATGGAACGGTTTTTATATTATATGCATTTCTACTGTTATTATAGCATAAACGATGATAGCGTAAACAAAAAACGTTTGAACAGTTTTATTTAAAATACAAAATAAACATGGAAACAAATGTTCTTATGTGCTATACTTAGTTCACAATGGACTGGCTTCACATGAGGGATGGCGCACGTTTCCTTTCGGGCTTTTCCCGGGAAGGGAGGTGTCGCCTATGGATATGAATGATGCTTTAGTGCTGATGGTTTCTTTCGGCATGTTAATTGCGTTTATCATGTCCGACAAAAAGAACAAATAATCCCTCATGTGTTTTAGGTCAGCGCTGAGGGATTATTCTCTAATAAGCGCCTACCCCTCTTGTTGGGGTTGGTCTGTTGAAACCGTTCCATGTTGACGCATGGAGCGGTTTTTATAGTATATGCATTTCTACTACTATTATAGCATAAACGGTGATAGCGTAAACAAAAAAGCGTTTGAATAGTTTTGTGAAAATACAAAATAATCATGGGAGCAAATGTTCTTATGTGTTATACTTAGTTCACAATGGACTGGCTTCATATGAGGGATGGCGCACGTTTCCTGCCGGGATTCTTCCCGGGAAGGGAGGTGTCGCCTATGGATATGAATGATGCGTTGGTGCTGATGATTTCTTTCGGCATGTTAATTGCGTTTATCATGTGCGACAAAAGTAACAAATAATCCCTCATGTGCTTTGTCCCAGCGCTGAGGGATTATTTTCCTACAAGGCGCCTACCCCTTTTGATGGGGTTGGTCTGTTGGAACCGTTCCATGTATCAGCATGGAGCGGTTTTTATAGTGTATGAATTTCTACTATTAGTATACCATAAAAAGCGAAGTTGTACATAAAATATGTGTATAGTTTTCACGAATATTCTCACAGTACATGCGCTTTCCAACCCAGTATTCAAAATCCTTTTTACCTGTAAAAATTATACATCGAAGTTTTCGTGAACATGTGGATATCTTCGATGCGTATTTCCGACGTGATCATTTCATCTTCTCAGGCAGACCACGGATTGATTCGATCAATATATTCAGCTTTCCCTCAATACGGTGTAACAAATAAAAGGTAACCGCAATCGGAAAACCTACTTCTGTCACAAATGAATACCATGTCTCCACTGAACACCCCTCCATTCTTATTTTTGTCGTACGGCTACAAGCACGTAAAATTTATTAACTGTTAGCGATAAAAATCCTTTGCTTGAATGTTGCTCATTAGCGAAACGATTGTAAAGTTACTTGGAAATCTATGAATTAATTTGTGGAACGGGAAGAATCAACTTTGACGCGCGGTCTTTTCCTGTTGATGCGCGGTCCTCACATTTCACCAATCGATGGTGATCTCAATCCATCAACAAACAATCCGATTAAACGAAAAATGGAGGAAAGTCTCCTCCATCTTTAAGATAATTGTTGCACTCCGAATTGAGCGGAGCGCAACAGCTTGTTTATTTATCTAATGAATACTATAAAGTTAATTCCTCTACAAGAGATGCGGTTCGAGGAAATTTAAATCCCCCCAGATCTTCCCGAACCTCCTTAACTCCTTACGGCAAATCGATATCCTCCACCGTTCGCTCAACGACACGGGCGCTTTTGATGGCGACGAGATCACCACCAGTGGATGTGAATGCATCCTGCGTAATGATTTCGTTCATCGCTGCCTTTACTGCAGCAGCATCAACTGGCTCAATTGGCTTTTCAAGCGAATATGTTACCGTTTTTCCATCCTCATTTTCAAATTTTAATTCTAGCTTTTTCATGTTTAATCCCTCCTTTCGCTCATATAATTTCCTCCCGGAATTCTAAAGATATCTTCTTCTCTACTGCCTCATCGCACTTTTTCGAATGCAAATTTGCTTCTCGCTCGGTTAGTTCAACTCTTCCCGAACAAATTCAATATGGGTAGCTTTCTTCCGCCTCGAGATGCTGCAAAGTAAGCCGCTCCTCACTCAGCTCACTTGTCCGATCCGAAAAGCTGTTATGCTTCTCGGATATCGGAGCTGTCCTTCCGCTGTAATTGGTAAAGCGGACGTTCCTGCAAATCTGTCATTGCTGTTGCTACGGTGTACAATTGATCTGCAGTTGCGCTCGTTTTCACGTTGTTGAAGCTTTTCGTTTTATAGATCGTTTCCCCCGTGAACATGTCCTCGCCGTCATCGAGAATCAAACGCAGCTGCGAATTCATTAAATCTGCTACTGCCATGATGTGCCACCTCCCTTCACCATTACAATCGTTGTGAATCGGGATTAGGGGGCATTAATAAATAAAGTTTTATTTGGAAATTATCCAGTGAAATGATTTGTTGGATGTACTTACTAATATTGCTTATGTATAAGGAGTGTTTTTTCTATGGAGAGGGATGAAGGTGGGTGTGTTTCTAGTGAAACTGCTCTCAGCGATTGTGAAATTTTTATCAGCGCACACGACGATTTTATCACAGCACCTGGATCTAGGCAGCGATGCTATTTCTTCAAATAGATCCGGATGATGAATTCGAATACTTTTATGATGCGTTTGATGCGCATTGGTTGTTTGATTAAACGATACATCCATTCCAAGTTCCATTTAATCCATATTTTTGGTGCTCGTTTTACCTCTCCTGCCAATACATCAAAGCTGCCGCCGACACCCATAAACAACCCCTTTGAAAATTCATCGAAATGAGAAGCAATCCATTGTTCTTGTCTTGGGAGACCTAGTGCTACAAAAACCATATCGGGTGCTGCTTGTCGGATAGCGGTTGGTATTTCGGTACTGTTCATTTCAAAAAATCCGTGCTGACGGCCGGCGATTTTTATATCGGGAAATTTATGCTGAATCTCATCAACCGCTTTTTGGTTTACTTCTTCTGATGCACCTAAAAAGTAACAGCTCCACTGATGTTGATTTCCAGAAGCCAGCAAATCGAGCATCAGTTCATAGCCGGGAATCCGTTCCTGGAGCGGTTCATTTTGATGTTTTGCCGCAACTAAAATTCCGGCACCATCAGGTACAATGTAATCAGCAGCTTTTACCGCGTTTTTATAAGAAACGTCTTCCCTTGTTTTCATGACAATTTCAGGGTTCGCTGTTACGACAAAACATTTTTCCCCTCGACGAACTGCTGGTATTAGTTTGTCATTTAGTAATTCTTCTCTTGTACTATTTGTAAATGGAATATCCATAATTGATACAGTTTTAGGCTGTTTCATAATCCGTAAACCTCTTTCCTTTATAATCGATATGGCATTGTGAATAGTAAAATGTGTGAAATTATACTTTTCCGCTTGAATCGCAACTCTCTACACTTTTTCATACGATAGTCAGCATCGTCAACTTTTATTACTGCTATCCGGACGCCGATTTTCTAACGTAATTCAGGAGAATTATAACATACACACTAAACCCCACATGTAATATAAATTTAATTTTACGATTACGGCAATTCATAGTATAATAATAAAATGTATTATGTAAAACTGTGTTATAATAAGAACGATATTTATGGATTTAGCATATCATGAAAGATTTACCTTTCCTATTGTTTAAATACATCATTTTGTTATGTAAATATTAAAATGACGAACACCACTTGCACGCTTTCTTTTTCTACAAATGAAATTTTAAATTTTTTACTCACGTGCTTCAACGATTTTCATGAATTATAAAGGGAGAATACATTTATGGCTAACAATAAAAATACACAATCACGAGTAAAAAGGAGGAAGTCGCGATTTAGAAAGCGGGCTTATTTCATTTTAATACCACTCCTTATTGCTTTTTTTGCAGTCGCTTTATATGGAACGTACCTGTACATTGAAGCAAAAAGTGTTTTTTCGGATGCGCATGATGGGCAAGACCGGGAAAAATCGGATCTTCGCGATAAGCTTGTTGATCCGAAGTTTGACAATGTCTCCGTCTTAATCATGGGTGTTGATTCCAGTGAAAAACGAGCGAATGAAGATAGCGCTCGTACGGATACGTTGATGCTTGCTACATTGAATAAAGATGATAAAAGCGTGAAATTATTAAGTATTCCTCGGGATTCATATGTTTATATACCTGAAGTCGGTTATGAAACAAAAATCAACCATGCGCATGCTTATGGCGGACCTGAAGCTACGATGGAAACCGTTGAACAGCTACTCGATATTCCAGTTGATTATTATGCACGGGTTAATTTTGAAGCTTTCATGGAAATGGTGGATGCAGTTGACGGAATAAACGTAGACGTTCCTTATGAATTGAAAGAACAAGATTCTAAAGATAGAGCGAACGCGATCCATCTCTATCCTGGAGAGCAGCATTTAAACGGGGAAGAAGCACTTGCCCTGGCACGTACGAGAAAATTGGATAATGATATTGAACGCGGAAAAAGGCAGCAGGAAATTATTAAAGCATTGTTGGATCGAGCCGTTTCATTGGACTCCATCTTAAAATATGATGATATTATTAACGCTGTCGGCGGGAATATGAAGACAAATATGACATTCAATGAAATGAAAAGCTTTATTCAATACGGTACAAGTGGGAAAAATTTGGCTGTAGAAACACTTACTTTGGAAGGTACGGATTACAAGCCGAATAAAACGTATTATTGGCAGCTGGACGAAATAGCCCTCGGTGAAACAAAAAATACGTTACAGCAGCATTTGGAAATTACACCTGCCACTAACACAGACACCATGACCGAATCAGCAACGGAAAACTAAAAAGCACGCATTCGCTTAATTTAAGGCGGATGCGCGCTTTTTGTTTTTGTGGACTTGTAGCCCGTGCTAGCTTGACCTAAATAAATCCAGTGATTTCTTCAGAAAAACCCGTTCCACGTTCCATGTTAATTAACGTTTTTCTGTTATGGCTTTTGCCGTAATACTTTTACGAGATACGTAATTGGTTTAAAGTTGCTGTTGATCAATTCGAGATTTTCAATTAAAAATTGAACAACAAACAACGTTATTACAATAATGAGGATAGAACCCCAAATCGTTGTCATGGAAAATAAAATCGCAGCGACACTGAAAAGTGCACTTAATGCATAGATAAATAGCACCGTTTGTTTATGCGTTAATCCGAATTTGATGAGACGATGATGCAGGTGCGAACTGTCCGGACTCGATATCGGTTGTTTATTAATAAACCTGCGCACCATTGCAATCAATGTATCGGAAATGGGTACGCCCAATATGAAAATAGGGATAATAAAAGAAATAACCGTTACATTTTTAAAACCGAGCAATGAGAGTACAGAAATCATATATCCTAAAAACATAGCGCCGGTGTCACCCATGAATATTTTTGCTGGATAAAAGTTATACCGCAAAAATCCGAGCGTACTAAAAAATAAAATGAGCGCCATCGTTGCTACATAAACATCACCCATAATGATTGCCATTCCGGCAATGGTGAATAAAGCAATGGTTGAAACACCTGCTGCCAGGCCGTCAAGACCATCGATAAGGTTGATGGCATTTGTTATACCGACAATCCATAAAATTGTAATGACCGTACTCAGTATTCCAAATTGGACTTGTCCGCCAAATGGCAAATTAATAAATTCAACTTGCAATCCTCCCCAAAACACGACAAGGAAAGCGGCAGCAAGCTGTACAATAATTTTAACTTTAGGTGATAAATTGTACAAATCATCCAATATGCCAAGCGCAATAATAAGGAATGCTCCGAAAACAATGGAAAGGTGATAATTACTTACCGGCTGAAGAATTAAAATGCCGATTAAAAAACTAGTAAATATAGCCAGTCCACCCAGTGTTGGAATTGGATCCTTATGAACTTTTCGATGATTTGGTTTATCCGTTGCATTTATTTTCAACGAAAACTTAATAAAAATTGGCGTTAACAGCAGTGTTGCAATACATGTTATAAAGGCTAACAGTGTAATTTCAATCATATAGCCACCCCGTTTTTCTTAAGTGCCCGAGCGCCCATTCTCGACAATAGCTATGCAGGGAAGGCCGCTTCTACCTTTAGTTTGTTTCTTTTACACTTAGGTATACATTATAAACGCTTTGGGCGAATTTCTCCAATGAAAATCGAGAAGCAGCATGTTGATGAAATTTTTCTCCGACTGTTTCGAGCCACCCATTTTGATGAAAAATGAGCGCTTCTTTCATTGCCTGTACTAATTCATTGACATCTCCTGGCTTGATCCGCCATCCGAGCGCTTGATGAGGGACAAGTTCTCCGACACCTCCGACATCTGTTGCAATGACCGGTGTTCTGGATCGGGCAGCTTCCAGCAAGACGAGCGGGAAGCCTTCACTAAATGAGGACAACACTTTTACGTTGGCCAAGTGATAATAAGGTGTGGGATCTTGAAGATGTCCAAGAAAATGAACATGTTCAGCGATACCAAGACTTTTTGCGGACGCTTGTAATTCCGTGCGCAAAGGTCCATCACCGATTAAAATGAACTGACAATTCCCCTTTTCCTTTATGATCTCGGAAAATGCCTCTAGTGCAATCTGATGCCCTTTTACTGGTTCCAGCCGGGCTACTTTTAAAAAAATAAAAGTATCGTCGTTCTTATTGATGTTATCTTCTGTATAAAACTCTTCGCCTATTTCCTCCTTAAAATCAATACCGTTCCAAGCCGTCGTCATTTTTTCCCCATGAACGCCGGCTGTTGTCAGCTTTTCTTCATATGTATTAGAAACAGAAATAATTTTATCCGCATTTCGAATCGCATGTACATGTAAACGTGTAAAGGCTTCACCGCGCAGTCCCTTTCCACGAAAATCATGCCACGGATCGCTATGCACCGTCACAATCCAATGAAAGGAACAAATTCTTTTTAAAAAGTTCGCATACACATTTGCACGGGGGCCATGAGTATGGATGACCGTTATTTTTTCTTTGCGTATATATTTTTGCAATTGATACATGAGTGGAATACTCATTCGCGTTTTATTCGGAAAATAAACAGTCCGGATTCCTATCTCATTTGCTCTTTTCAGAAGTTCTCCTTTTTCCAGCACGCCTAAAATAAATTCATCCCGATTAAATTGATTGAGCAGATTTAAAATATGATGCATGCCTCCACCAGTCTCATTTCCGGCATTTAGGTGCAATATTTTCAACTGCCATTCCCCTTCCAAGTTCATGATGTAGTAACTCAATATAACCAGTGGGTAGGAGAATTATAAGGACAGGTTGAATAGATGCTCGAATTTTGTCCATAATTGTAGCGTATGGAGGTTTTAAATTGGGATTGAAGTCAGATGTTCTTCCTACGTGGGAAGACAGCTCTGAGGCGTGCAATCCTAAATTTTATTAAATGTGGTGAAGTTTGTGGTTCATTTAATTATCTTTCTGTTTATCATCATACAGCCAGTTATCGATATGGCTACATCGTTGTCGACGGAATACGGTCTTCCTAGAATATCCATCGGCGCACTCGTAAAAGCAATGACCATTGGAATTTTGTTCATTATTATTTTTAAGTATCTGTTCACACACAATAAAAAACTACTGGGCATGTTTATCGCTACTTTTACAGGTATTTTGGTAATGGCTGCCGTTAACTTACTACTGAAACACCCGTACCTTCTTTATGAAGAAGTAAATTTTATGTTAAAAACGAGCTACTATGTTGTGATGATTTTTGCAGCGATTCTTTTAATTGATTCGAAACTAATTAATCGAGAGCTACTTTTTAAGGCCATAAATGTCGTCAGTCTTATCATTGGAATAAGCTTTTGGCTGGCAATCATTACAAAAACAAATATTACAAGCTATACATATTTAAAGGGTGGGTATTCTGGGTGGTTTTATGCCGCAAATGAGTTAAGTGTTATTGTCCTTATCCTGCTTGGTTTTACAATTGTTAACCTATTCATAACAGATACATTTACAACAAAATTGGCTTTTATTTTAATGGTCAGTATGGTGCCGATGATTGGAACAAAAACGGTTTTTCTCGGGGCAATCGTCCTTTTATTTTTCAACGGGGTTTATTTATTACTAAAACATAAAAACCAAACACTACAGCAAAAAACGTACCTCTTGTTCTTTGCGAGCATTATTCTATTTATAAGCTTTGCCCCTTTTTCCCCTATTGCATCGAACACGAAGGAAGTGGATTTTGCTCCGAAACAAGTTGAACAGGTTCGAATGGAAGAAAAGGAAGTGGAGGTCGCAAAACATACGTTCATTGGACGCGTATTAAGTTCGAGAAACATTTACTTCAATACGACGAAAGATAACTTTATTCAAACAGATAGTATGCGAAAACTATTTGGGATGGGGTTTGCTGGTGATTACGAAGACCATCCAAAAACGATTGAAATGGATTTCTTTGATCTGTTCTTTGGCTACGGGATCATAGGTACCCTACTTTTGCTGCTGCCACTGGCATATCTTGCTCGTAAAGTCTTTTCGCTTAAGCTGCTGACATTGGAGTATTTAACCTTTTTGCTTACCCTTGGTTTATGTTTCGGTATTTCTTTACTGGCCGGGCACGTACTGTTCGCACCTTCTGTTATGACGTATGTAGCGATTTTGTTTGTGTCGATTGGTTTACTTGTTGGAGAAGAATTGTCGGAGCCGACAATAAAAGGAAGTTGAAGTGTTGGGCAGGATCTCGATGAAAATAGTAAAAAGACACCCCAAGGGAAAATATCATTGTGTGGTGAAACGAATGGACAAATCAACATTAGTAAGCATTATTGTACCTATTTATAATGCAGAAAAAGTACTGGACAATTGCTTGTCGAGTGTATTAAATCAAACGTATTCGGATTTGGAAATTATTTTAGTCAATGACGGTTCAACCGATCAGAGCGGGGATATATGTGACGCATATGCCTTAAAGGATTCCCGTATGAAAGTGATTCATCAACTAAATGCTGGCCCTTCATCTGCCAGAAATGAAGGCGTTCAAGCGTCCACAGGAGATTTTATTCAATTTGTAGACGCAGATGATACGGTTGAGCCGGATTTGACGGAAAAACTCGTTGCAGCTATGGAGGCAGAGGGCGATATCGATTTCGTTATTTGCGGGTACACCATTCGTGTAAATGGTGAAACGGGAACAATTAGAAAAATTTTGCCGGCAGTAGAAGGCATTCTCAATCGCTCAACATTTTTAAACGAAATCGGTAAGCTTTATTACGATATTGTTTTACCTTCGTTATGGAATAAATTATACGTTTCAGACATAATTAAATCTCGTCACATACAATTTCGGGAGGATCTTTCAATGGGAGAGGATTTACTATTTAATCTGGCGTATATCGAAAATTGCCAGCGAGTAAACATTATTCGTGATCCATTATATTTGTATTCCATCGAAAATAACCACTCTCTTTCCAGCAAATTCAACAAAAATCTTTTCCAAAACCAACTGATGCTCTATCAGGAAATTAAACGTTTTTTACAAAAAAATGTGAGCTATTCAGGTGCGAATAAGGAATATGTTCAGCTTATTTTTGCAAACAGTATTGTTCTTGTGCTCAATAATTTATTTCACCCTGGCAGCGATCTTTCCGCGACACAGAAGAAGAAGACCATCCATGCGATTATTTCCAATAAAGAAGTAAGAGAAAACATTCCGTTTTTTAAAGACCGAATGCAGGCGCGACTTATTGGTGTACTGATCAAACGCCATTCTTATGGAGGTATCTACTCCCTTTTACGTCTAAAGTATTTTACGGAACATCGGATGTATCCGCTTTTTCGGATGGTTAAAAAAGTGAACTGAGTGAGTGGGCATGGGAAGTTAGTAGATGTGACCGTCCCGTGTAAAATATTTATCCGAAGAACAAGCTACATCATACGTCTAAAAAAACACTTTTTGTGCAATCCTTTTTAATACGGTCAACTCGACCAGGAAGCGATCATACAGAATTGATCGTCTTAAAAGGATGGGTCGTTGGAATGAAAAAAGTGATGGTTTATGCATATACCCGGTTTAATTTAGGTGACGATTTATTCATAAAAGTTCTATGTGAGCGATACCCGCAAACGACATTCGTTCTTTATGCGCCGAGAAACTACCAAAAAGTATTTCATGAAACGAATAAAAACGTTCACGTGATATCTAGCGATCTTTTTCTTGTAAGAGGAATCAATTTTTTATTTCGACTGTTTGGTATTCATAATTTATGTCGCAAACTGATCGCAAGTACGTGTGATGGGGTTGTATATGTTGGCGGGTCCCTTTTTATGGAGATTAGATATTGGGAAAAAAGCTTCCGAAATACGAAAGAAATGAAATTGAAAGGAAAGCCTTTTTTTCTATTAGGAGCTAATTTTGGCCCTTTTCAGGAAGCGGATTTTTTTGAAAAACATAAAGCATTATTTCAAACATATACAGATATTTGTTTTCGTGACCAATATTCGTACGACCTTTTTAGCGACTTGAAAAATGTGCGCAAAGCATCTGATGTTGTATTCCAACTCCCTGTGAATGAGCGGGGGTGTGGCGCCAGGTGCCTCGTCGGTGATAAGCGATCTGTCAATGAGCAGGGGCGTCAGACTGAGCGGATGGTCGGTGATAAGCGATCCTTCAATGAGCAGGGGCACCAGACTGAGCGCTCAGTTACTGATTTTTCCCAGAGCGCTGTGACTAAGCAAAGAAACCTAGAATTTGCTGCAAACAATGTTGTCATTTCAGTGATCATGCCATCACAAAAACAATTGAAAAATAAGGATACTATTTACTTTGAAAGAATAAAAGAGCTTTCCGTTTATTTTATCGAACGCGATCATACTGTTACATTAATGGGATTTTGCGAAGCGGAGGGAGACCAGGAAGCGATTGTTGCCGTAAAAAACATGATTCCCCCTTCTTATTTAAAATCTATAAACGAACACCTTTATCAAACAAATATGAATGAAACGCTGCAGATTATCACCAACGCGTCATTTGTCATTGCAACCCGCTTCCACGCGATGATACTAGGATGGTTATATGAAAAACCCGTATTTCCGATTGCATACAGCAACAAAATGAAACATGCCATGGATGATGCAGGCTTCACAGGAACTTTTGCAGATTTCAATTCATTGCATACACTCGCTCCAAACACAGTGTTTGAATCGATGAAGGCAAACGCATTTGATATAGCGCATCAAGTGAAAGATGCAGAGAGACACTTCGATAAACTGGACGAATACTTAAAATGATATGGATAAGTTTAGTCGAAAGCGAGCAGGATCATTAGTGATAGCTGCGATTGCGGGGTTACCATCGCAAGTGCGGATTTTATTAGCGGGTTTGGTGGATTTATTAGCGCGTGGGAGACTTTTATCGGCGGACAGGACTTCTTTATCAGCGAATCGGTCGACTCTATCAGCGCATGTGAAGCTTTTATCTGCGCACCTGATGAATGAATCAACGCGACCAAGTCTCTTATCAGCGCACAGGGACGCTTTATCAGCGGCAGATTGATCAATCACACACTTTCAACAGAGGAATCCAATAAAAAGGACAATATACAATGGAGAATAAACAAAAACTTATGCGGGATACATTCATATACGGAGTTGCTAATTTTGGATCTGCTGCATTAGGTTTTTTGATGATTCCACTTTACACGTTTTATTTTAGTCCGTCCGAATATGGGCTGTGGGACTTGGTTGTGACGACATCGACTTTGTTAATGCCTTTTATTACGTTTGAACTGATTAATGCAACATACCGCTGGGTACTCGAGGAAAAAGATGAAACGGTGCGGGCGACGCTCATAACTACAGGCGCCATTGCAGTAATTCGAAACATGCTTATTTTTACTGGTATTGCTGCCATCATCTTTTTTATCATTTCCATCCCATTTAAATGGGAGGCACTCTTGTATATCAATGTTGCGATTGGGATCAATTTTATCCAACAATGTGCCCGTGGTCTCGGCTTTAATAAATTATTTGCGGTTATGGGCATTTTGCAAACTCTCATCGTTGTCATATTAAATCTTGTTTTTATTCTTCTGTTCCAACTTCGAATAGAAGCTTTTTTTTACTCTGCTATTATTGCTGGCGTTTCCATGATTATATTAGGCTGGAAAGTCATGGGCTTTGGAAAATACATCCGTGTTCGTTCTTATTCAAAAAAGATACTCCATTCGTTTCTCGTTTATGCTATTCCAATTATCCCAGGTGCCGCGAGCTGGTGGATTATGACGATGTCGGACCGGTATATGATAACGCTATTTCTCGGTGTTGACTTCAACGGTATTTATGCGATCGCCAATAAAATTCCGGCGCTTTTATTAATGATCAATACCGTTTTTTTCCTAGCATGGAAAGATAGTGCCATCTTATCGTTCAAATCAGAAGAAAAAAACAGCTATTACTCCACTGTGTTTTTTCACTTTTTTAGATTAATGACGACGTCGGTTATCATGCTTACATTGCTCACGAAGCCCATCTTGGCATTGGTCATATCAGATGCATTTTATGAAGCTTGGAAGTATATCGGCATTCTGCTTGTTGGTGCTCTTTTCCACACCTTTTCCCTATTTTGGTCCGCTGGTTATCATGGCGCGAAAAAAACGAATATCATTTTAATTACGTCTGTAGCGGGGGCGGTCATTAATGTCGTATTTAATCTCGTTTTCATACACTTTATCGGCCTTTATGCTGTAGCTTTATCCACCGTGTTTGCTTTCTTGACTACATGGATTATCCGCGTCATGTCGGCAAAAAAATATTTCGATGTTTCCATGAACATAAAAGAAGTAGCTTTCCTATTTGCTTTGATCCCCGTCGCGATTATTGTTCCTTTTATATCGAATGGAGTTGGTATTGTATTCAGCATCGTCATCGGGATGGCACTCTTTTTTATATATAATTGGAAAATTGTGCGTTACTTGGTGGGAATAGTTACCGCTAAAAGAAGAGCCAACTAAGATACGAGTTTGTGCGGATTTTTTGTAATAAGCTGAACAAAACCTCGAAAATCTTTTGATAGGGGCGCTCGGAATCAGCAGATGGAAGATCAGTATCAGCGCTTATGCACAATTTATCAGCGCGGCGGACTCGAGTATCAGCGCGGTAGACTCGAATATCAGCGCTTATACACTATTTATCAGCGCGGCACTCTGTTTATCAGCGAAACAGACCTTAGTTTCAGCGCACCGGAAACGCAACAACTTGTCAGCACAACTTTTCACCGAATACCGAGCTATCTCACATTAGCTAGTCGAATCTATATCTCCTTTCGATGGAGCAAGTATTTTCTTGATTTGTACTCTCCAATGGCGGGATAACCAGATTTTTGCAATAGTCTCTTAACAATATGGGTGGAGTGTATATTTAGAAATTGTCTTGCTTCTCGATTTGTAATCATGGGAGAAATTAATAAAGAGTAATCATTCAGTGCATTCAAATGGGAGTCCGACGAACGATAGCCACACTTAAAGCAATTCCATTTTCCGTTTTTCCATTCCATTGCTAAGTATTCACAGTTGGAACATATCACACCACGGAGCAGCTCTTCTTTTCTAACCTCAAATTTTTTCAAAACATTTTCTTGTTTCGGGGTATTGGTCTTTTTTAGTTTATTGGATAGATGTTTTATTTGATTCGGTGTATAAATGGACTTTACATGTTTTTTTCGAATTTCTTCCATTTTCGAAAGCAATTTTTCCTTATGCATAACGGTATTCGCGATCATTTTACTATTCGTAGGGTTTTTTAGAATGGTGTTTGTATTACTGTAGACAACAATGCCTTCGACGGGGATGTTGGGGAATTCATTTTTGCGCAGCCAGTTTATTAGCCTCATTTTTTGAATGTTCACTTGTTCTATAGGATTGTGAAAGCCTTCTTCCAGATGCTCCGTTGTGCGTATTGCTTGTCCCATTCCATCAAACGTGATCGTCCCATAAATATTTTTAACTTCTATAATTAGAGCAAAACTTGCTGATAGGATAAGTATGTCTAATTGAAATAATCCTGCATCGTCAGGAATTCGAAGATCATGTAAAATGTGGAATTCAGCGCTGGGGAGCAATTGCAGATAATAGACGAGGGCGGTTTCTCCATTGAAGCCTGTGCGTAAATTCGTGGAACGGTTTTGAACACTTTTCTTATTTTTATGTTCCGGTGGCAGCCGACGATTTAATGCTTCCAATTGCAAAAGGTACTGTGGTATCACATGGGGTTTGACGATCAATCATTTAACATCCCTTCTAAAATTTTATTGCATTAAGTCATAATTCGCTAAAATATGTAGATCTCCTTCTATTTAATGCGACTATTTAGCGAGAGCTCGAAAATGGCTCATTGACCTTTATCAGCGGAGATGTTGATTTTATCGGCGCATTTATTAATTTTATTAGCGATCTACGCTTCAGTATAGGCGCGGAATCGTCATTAATCGATGCATTTGTGTCGAATATCAGCGCCAACCGGTATCTGGGGGAGAGATGTCCGCAACCTACGCATCGTCTCCACGCTTAAAAAATATGTTATCCTTAAGTTAACCAAAAAGCAGGGAGTGGGTTGTTTATGGTTTTAAATTTTGCTCATCGTGGTTCATTAACGGAGGCGCCGGAAAATACAGTGCCCGCATTTCAGAAAGCTTTATCACATGGGGAAAAAGCTATTGAATTGGATGTACAATTAACGAAAGATGATCACTTGGTCGTTTGTCATGACCATAAGTTGACGCGATTTAACAAAAATGCAAAAGAACTTATTAAAAATTATACTCTCGAAGAAATAAAGCAAATAGATGTTGGGGCTTCCTTTTCAGATGAATACGCGGGAACCACGATTCCCACGCTGGAAGAGGTGCTTGCGATTTGCCCTCCTGAACTCCTCATCAATATCGAAATTAAAAATATCCCAGTAATTTATCCCGGGATTGAAAGCAAACTGATTAATTGTCTTCGTATTCATGATCGAATGAGTAATGTGCTAATTTCTTCTTTCGATCATTTCTCGCTGCAAAAAGTCCAAACAATTGCACCTGAACTGGATTTAGGCATGCTGTTTTACTACCGCATTTTAAGAATGTGGGATTATGCAAAAAATAGTGGATTAAATATCCGAAGTATTCATCCTAATAATGTTTATACGGATCAGGAACTCGTTGAAGAATGTAAAGCACTTGACTATGAAGTTTATCCATATACGGTTAACTCTATAAAGAGATATGATGAATTGCTGAATTTTGGTGTTGATGGTGTATTTTCCAACAATCCGGAAATTTTCGGTTCAATTGAATGATGCCGGGCAGTAGTATTAACACTGCCTGACCTCTTCTCTCGAAGAACTACCAGCTGGCTGCTTGCTTATTCCGACTAGTCTCAACGCCCTCCTGTTCAAAAATATGGTCTACTATTCGTGCAGAAGCATTGCCATCTCGGTGGTCGAAAAAACGCTTCGCAAAAGATTGAACTTGATCAGGATCAAAGTTTTCCGCAGCAATTTCCTCCACTAATTCGGCAGTGTCTGAAACAACAGGGCCGGGAACGATTGCTTCATAATCGAAGTAAAAATCACGTGCTTTTTTATATTCTGCTAAATCATATGCATAAAAAATCATGCGCCGCCTTAGTAGACTGAAATCAATAAAGGTGCTGGAATAGTCGGTGATGAGCGTTTCAGTTAACACTAGCAACTCCATAATCGAATACGGCCCTTCGCTCATATAAACAAAATCATCCACACCTTCCGGGATAATAAAACCTTTTTTCATGTAGGGATGGACGTGAATAATTAATGCGTATTTTTCGTGTAAAAGTTCACGCATATGCACCAAGTCGAGCGGACATTCGAAAGCGTCATTTTGATTATGGCTTTTCCCACGAAAAGTAGGCGCATATAGAATTAGCTTCTTGCCGACTAATTCCGGGTATGCTTCATAAAACTCCTTCAGCAACTTCCGATGGGATATCGTATCAAAAAAGTAATCCGTACGTGGTACACCGAGCGGATAGATTTGATCTTTTGGCATGCCAAAGGCTTCAGCAAAATTTGGTACGACGGAATCTGCGCTGACATATGCTTTTGAATAGTTTCCATGGATATCTACGTGCTGCAAATACTTTTCACTTGGGCCATACGGCTTGCCTACTGTACTTAAACCGAATTTTTTTAATGCGCCGGAACTATGCCATAATTGGATAATCTCGATGCCATCTCTAATACGTAATACATAAATGGGAAAATAAAAGTCATCAATAATAAAATAGCGTGAGGTTGCTAGATGATAACATGATCGCACCATATGAAAAGTGTATGTTATTTTTCCAATTAAGCTATTATTTAATTTCCGGAACAAAAACACATGGTGGGTGGAAGGCTTTGCTTTCTTGATCTCCTGGTGAATGTAATATAAATTATCTTCTAAGCGCTCCGATCGATATGAAGCGTATGTCACTTTGTTCGGATCAATTGGAAACAACGCACAAAATAATTTATAAAAAGTACGCAAGAAATATTTAATCAATATAGTAGGTATTAACTTGAGCCATTTCAATTCGCATCGCCCCTGCCTCTTGCACATTCATTTTGTTTTTAAAAGCCGTTCTTGAATTACTATTTACTTTTTATGTACTACATTCAGCAAATGTTTATAAATAAATGCTGCTTGTTTTCCCAAAACTTCTCCTTGATTTTCTTCTGCATAAAATAGATCCAGCACCTTTTTTCGCTCTTTTTTATACAAATCCGGTTCTTCGATTGATCTTTTTAGTCCTGGCATTAAATCGACAAATTCGTTTATTTTTGGTCCAGGAGTTACATCAAAATAATTAAAATACATTTCATTTGACTTGGTCAGATATAGCGATAAATCGTAACAATAAAATAACACCGGACGATCCAATAACAAATAGTCCGTATAGCAACTCGAATAATCCGTAACGAGTATATCCGTATATTTCAATAAAAGCTGTGGATCATGCGGTTCTTCACTAATATCAACGATTCTTTCATAGGAAGTTGGCACTTGCCCGCTACTGTACATATGCCTTTTAACGAGAAATATATATCCCATTTCACGACAAAAGTCATTCAGTTGTTCAAAGTCAAATGCCAAATTAATATCTGTTTCTAATTTGCCAAATCCTCGGTGAGTAGGCATGTACAAAATTACTTTATCGTTCCGGATCCACTCAGGAATTAAAAAATCTTCCTCACTCTCTTTAAAAAATACATCATTTCGCACTTGCCCAAGTTCGAGAACTTTTTTTTCCGGAACGATAAACGTTTCGGGATAATAAGAAGAAACTGCTTCACTTGTAGACACAACATAATTTTCTTTTGCCTGGTTCGTTTTTACGACTAACTTGCCAAAATAGCGCTTGATGCTATTTGGTTCATGTAACACCTTATAGGAAAATGTATGTTTATTAGCCCCCCATACCTTCTTTAACCCTACACCGTGCCACGTATTGTACGAAATTGCACCGCCCAAAAATGATTTACTAAAGTCATCATTAATGGAGTGGGAATGAATCACTAGTTTTGCTCGAAGCTGCTGGTAAACCCCCTTTACAGAATGGTGTTTATACGCTTCATAACCTTTCCTTCTTAGTTGGGTAATGACACGGTTGTTTTTTGAAATCCAAACACACTGCAAGTTAGGGTCCCGCGCCAGTTTCAAAAATAAATATTTTGTGTTCCCGCGAAATCCTTGGCCATTTTCCCCTCCAAAAACAATAAGTTTTTTAGATTTCGGTACAAACTTGGATAAAAAGTGAATCGAAATAACAACTGCACGCTTTCCTAGTAATCTGCTTTTCTTTAATAACGGTCTGTTTACCGATAGCAAAATAAGCAGCAATAAAGCAATTTGAATCCAGTCTATTTTCGTCATAAATGATCGCCTCAACTATGTTATAATTTTCAATGGTTGTTGTATCGCTGTATGGACAATTGACTTGCGCAGTTGACACAACCTTATAATGTATGTCCGCCTTAATTGTTTTTTCACTTGATGTTTCGCCAAAACGATCTCTCATTAAGGGCCGTTAACAGCCATGTGGATTAAATAATCGAAGAAGCCAATATTTTTACATCGTTTGTTTCGTAACCTGTTTTTTTGCTATTTTCTCCACTTGTTTCCGAACGACAATGTTTTGACCATCCAAGCAAATACCATCGTCGGACAATAAGTTTTTCACTACTTGCCCTACATGTTCCGGCTGCATAATCGTGTCAGGATCTTCATCCGGTGCCAATATTTTTCTAAGCTCTGTTGCACATCTACCCGGAGAGATACAGTAAACGGAAATACCGTAATCCGCAAGTTCCTCGGACAATGTCTCGGACATACTGATCACTGCTGCTTTTGATGATGCATAAGCCAACCACCCCGGACGAGCAGAACTTCCTGCGGTTGATGCAACATTTAATATTTTTCCGCCAGTCTTTTTCATATATCGAACTACTTCTTTCGTTATATTAAAAATGGAATGGACGTTAACCTTGTAAGACTTTTCCCAGTCATGAACCGATGTTTCCAACAGCGATTTTGGATTAGCATAACCGGCAACATTAATGAGAAGATCGATTGTCCCAAATTCATTGCCAATCGTCTGCACCAATTCACCCACATCATCAAACGCTGTTAAATCAGCCACTTCATATTGAATGTTTTTATCCCCATTCATTAGCTGACAAGTTTCAATCAACCCTTCCTCCGTGCGTGAAATCAGCACAAAGTTTGTAATATCTTCACACGAACTTAACGAAACTGCAATCGCCCTGCCTATTCCCCGACTCGCACCAGTAATAATACACGTTCTGGACACTAGGATCTCTCCTTCACGATCGATTCTTTATAAATCGCTTCCGCTATCTTGCGGTCGATCGGTTTTGTTATTTTAATATTATATTCACTGCCTTTTAAAACAGTAATTTCCGTTTTGTAATAATGAAAATACAAGCTTGCATCTTCCGTAAAACTCAATTCTTCATCACGAGCACATGCATGCGCATATAAAAGTTTCTTCCGGTTATACTTATGCGGCAGCTGCACGTTTATTAAGCGATCCCGTTTTAAATTCCCCTCCACGACATTTTTCCCCTGCAGAACAGTAAACGGAATATCAGAACCAAAGATAGCGCTTTCATTAGTGCAATAAATTAATTCTTTGAGTTCCTCTACTGAAACGAACGGCCGCACAGCTTCATGAATAATAACTTGTTCATGAACTGCCTTACCCAATCCTTTATAAACCGACTCTTGTCTTGACTCTCCCCCTTCAATGCAAATGATTGGTGTAGAAAACCCATAATTTTGTATAATGCTTTCCGTCTGCACAATAAATTTGTCCGGACATAGAATAATTACTTCTTTTATTTCCTGAATGGTATCCAGCTTTTCCAATACGTGAATAAAAATTGGCTTTCCAGCAAGCAATAAAAACTGTTTCGGTATATCAAGCTGCATTCTTTTGCCAACACCGCCGGATAGTAAGATAAAACTGTAGTCCTGCATTTATGGCCTCCTGGTTTAAAATTAAATAGATATTTATAGTATACTTGAATGGTAATGGATAAAATGTCGAATGTTAGGAATATTGAGGTAATTTCGCTCGACAGTATTCGAGGGCAAGGAGAAAGGGATAAAAAAGAGAAGACTCAATAAATTGCATTGAATCTTCCCATTCTAAAGATATTTTTGATATTTTAACTCATTTAACCTGTTTATGATATTCGTTAGTGTAGTGTTTATTTATAAGCTCACTTTGTTTTTCCATAGCTTCAAGCCTATACGCTTCCCTATCTTTATTATTCATCTTTTTCCATTGATTTAAAAACTCTTCATACTTAGGTATTACCTCTTCAACTGTCCCAAACTCTTTCACCATACCAAATTCAAGCCATAGAATTTTTTCGCAAAAGTCTTTCATTTGACCAATCGAATGGCTAACAAAAACCATTGTTTTTCCTTGGCTTTTAAATTCCTTCATCTTCGCTAAACTTTTTTCAGAGAAAGCTTTATCGCCTACAGACAAAGCTTCATCAATAATAACAATATCGGGATCAACATTTACAGAGATAGCAAAACCTAAACGGGACTTCATACCGCTAGAATAAGATTTTACTGGTTGATCGATAAATTTTCCTAACTCCGAGAACTCTATAATCGCGGGTTCCATTTTTTTAATTTCTTCTTTATTAAATCCAAGCATTAAGCATTTAAGTTCGATGTTATCTCTACCAGTTAAATCATTTTTGAGTCCTGCCGAAACTGCAATTAATGAAGCCTGTCCATTCACTTCAACCGATCCAAATGTTTCTGGTACTATCCCAGCAACAATATTGGATAATGTTGACTTTCCTGAACCATTAATTCCAATAAAACCTATCGCGTCACCTTTATAAGCTTCAAAATTCACACCTGCAAGTGCATAAAAGTCTTCTCCGTATTTTTTTGGAGTAATTAAATCCAAAATACGTTCTTTTGAGCTATTATACAGTTTATATTTTTTTGTAATATTTTCTACGATGATCGCCTTTTTCATCTTCTCACAAACCCTTTATAAGTAATCAATAAAATGCCTTCTGAATTTAACATGTAGACTGGCGCCAAAAAGGAATAAGACAGCAATTAATCCCCAAAAATATAGTGTGTATTCCCAATGGGTAAATAAATACCAGTCCACGCCAAATAATGCAGCACGGTAGCCTTCGATTATATAATAGAGTGGATTAAGTTTTAAAATTGATATAATCAAATCATTTTCAATAATTTTAGATATCGGCCACAATATGGGAGATAAATAAAGTAACATACGTAGTGTTGCATTTAAAAACATATGAACATCTCTTACGATTGTTGATAAAGTAGATGTTATTAAGGATATTGCAAATAAAAAACAAAATGTGGCAAAAATGAAATATATAAACTGTAAATAATAAACCGTTATATAGTGTCCTGTAAGGTGAAAAATAATAATAGTCATACCCAACATAATTAAATGAATATAAAATTGGGAAAAAATTGTAAAATTAGGGATCACACTCATTGGAAAATTCATTTTAGATAACATTTGCAACCTGCTATAAACAGATTTAGAACCTTGTATAGTCGATTGATAAAAGAAAGTCCATAAAATAAAACCACTCATCAGCCAGAGTATAAAAGGAGCTTCTATCCCGTCAGCCAACTCTACATCTGCTCGTTGCCTAATACTCCCAAACACGAACCAATAAATAAGAATTTGAATGGATGGATTAATGACTTCCCATGCCATCCCTAAGTAATTATTACGGTTTTCACTTTTTAGTTCGTATAATGAAAGTCTGCGTATTAAATAAAAATGTTTTATTTGTTCTTTAAGAACAGTAATTGCCGATTTCATAGGTATATCCTTTCAAAGGTGATATCAACTTTTGTGTCGTTCCACATTCCCTTATTATATATAAAAATTACTTGTGAGTATAGTTTTAATCGGTTTAATTTGAAAAAGATTTATTAAAGTAATTTAATCCAGCATTAAAATAGGAGCTGCTTTTGCAACTCCCTCTATTTATTCAAACACTTTTTTAATAACCCTAGAAGTTGCATGCCCCTCTTCTACACTTCCAAACTCGTTCAAAAAATCGTTATAATCTTGTTCGAATTCCATAAACTTATCAGGGTACTCAATGTAGTCAACCACTTCTTCTATTGCTCTACACACTGGTCCTGGTGCTTTTTTAGCAAGTTCAAAGTACAAACCCCTTTTATACTTATACTCTTCAAGGTCATAACAATAGAATATAATTGGCCTTTTTAATAAGGCGTAGTCAAACATAGCAGAAGAATAATCTGTAATTAATATATTTGATATCAGATATAACTCTTGAATGTCTTCATAAGATGAAGCATTTATAATATTTTCGGGTAGATTAAACTGGTCTAGCTTATCTGATAATAAATAATGTAACCGTAAAATAACAACCGTGTTTTCAGAAACATTCTCACTCAGGAAGTTAACGTCTCTTAATACATTTTGAAAAGAATTTCTGTCCCATTCACGAAATGTGGGTGAATATAGAACAACCTTTTGACTTTCTCTAAGATCAAAGTAATTTCTAACCTTTGTACCTGTTTCTTTAGGATTATTTATTAATACATCATTCCTAGGATAACCAGTTTCTATAATATTTCCAGTATATCGGAAAGCTCGTCTAAAAATGTTAGTGCTGTACTGATTAGTAGTGATGAAATAATCCCAAGAATTTGTATGTCTTTTTAATCTAGATACTTCTTTTTTTGTCAGTTGTTTTTTCTGGTCGTATCCCATCATTTTTAATGGTGTCCCATGCCATGTTTGCAAATATATTTGCTGTTTCTTCTTTTTCGCTAAGTTAGCTAAACCTTGATTATCAATCCAGTACTTTGATCTATTCAAGTAATAATAATACTTGAGACTATCTTTCTTCACTTTTTTGGCTGGTCCAGGGATCTCTATATTTTCCGGATTTTGAAACCCCCATATATATTTGAGTTTTTTTCCCGTTTTAAACATCTCTTCATATATATATTTTGGGTTATCACTATACTGTTTACCCATATGGCTTTCAAAAAACACCCACTTTGAACGAAGAGGAAGTTTATTAACTAGCTTTTTCAAATTTTGATTAAATGTTTCATTAAATTTCTCTGTAACTTCATTGTTCCGTAGCTTCCACTTAATTTTTTGTATTTTACTGTGTGACGTAACTTTGATAGCAAATGAATTTTTATGGTTTATAAAAATACTTTTAGAAATAGAACTATCGTTGGTCTTTATATTTGGTAAGTAGTCTATTTGAGAATTCTTAATTAACTTCTTAAACAGGTTTCCTTGATGAGTTAAAAATAAAGACAAATAATAATTTCCCGGTGATACTTCTTTTAAGTTAAAACTAAAGTGATCTTTATCTACTTTTTGTGAATGGATAACTTCTCCTGTTTGTCTATTCCTAAGTCTCCAAAAATAAGTTATTTCATTAATTGAAATTGATGGTACTTCTACTTTACTTCGAAAAGAAAAAGTGTTACTTTCCAATGAAATATGATTAATTGTATAGGAAATTTCAGGTTCTCCAATTTTTAAAAACTTCTTATTAACACCCTCTGTTTTTGAGGTTTTAAAAAAATACTCATTTCCTATATTGTAAATTCTATTCGACTTTGTTGGTAACCCATTAATATAGGCAACATAATCTTCAAATGCATCTCTATCACCTATATACAAAAGATAATTCATTATCCGTTCTTTTTCAGGAAATCTTATAAATGCATATTCATCCATAACCTCATGTAAGTATTCATATATAAGCTCATGAAATTTTAAGCGATACTCTTCGTCAAAAAGCAAATAATCGTTAGTATATAGTTTTAAATCATGTTTTAAAAACCTATTATTTTTATGTTCTTGGTAATTGACTGCCCCTATATCTTTAAGAAATTCATCATAATATCTATGAGAAGTAATTCTATTTCTAAAATTTTCAAACTCATAACGCCTATTGGAAATTGATTTAACATCTGCATCTTCAACAACCCGCCAATAATAAATTGGTTCGGGTATTACACTTACAGAATCGGCTAAAAAGTATGCCTTCCCGGTAAATACAACGTCTTCATAGTGAATGCCTTCAGGAAATCGTAACTTATGTTTATCTAAAAAAGACCTTTTATAAATTTTATTTACTGATAAACTATCAAAAAGTAACGGTTTAAATTCACGAATATTAATATTTATTCTTTCTTTAGAGTATATAAGCCCATGATACCAAATGTTATAATTATTTGTTCTAATGGCTTGCCCTGCAACAAAATCAGAATCCGTTTTTTCAATCGCAGCAACCATCTTTCCACAAGCATCTATTGTATACCAGTCATCGCCATCTAAAAACATAATATATTCACCGGTAGAATTAGCAATTCCTGTATTTCTTGGTTTACTGCAACCACCACTGTTTTCTTTATGATGAACAACCTTAAAGTTAGGTTTATCCTTAATAAAGTCTTCAATTAATTGTCCCGTATTATCTGTCGATAAATCGTTAACAACAACAACCTCCATTTCACTGAAGGTTTGTTGATCTAGAGACTCAAGCGCCTCCTCAATATATAGTTCATTGTTATAAGCGATAACAATTACAGATAATTTTGGTGAATTTTGTGTTTCGCTATTTATCATTTTTTAATTCTCTCCTAGTACGTTAAATAGATCATACCACTGTTGTTTAATTGTACCCTTATCAAATTTCACACTATTTTCGTATGCATTTTGACTAAATGAAGTGAATAAATTTTGATTTTGTGCAAGCCTGCGCATATGCCTTGATAATACTGGTATATCGTCAACTGGTGCTATTAAACCATCTTTATATTCTTCAATAATTTCCCTTATACCCGGTGCACAGTCTGTTGAAATACATGGTAGGCCACAAGATTTTGCTTCAATAAGTGACATCGGTAACCCCTCTGCTCTGGAGGATAACACAAAGAAACTTGCCGACCTTAATACATTTTCAATATTATTTGATTGACCCTTTAATTGTATTCGATCTTGCATCCCTAATGCATTAATTAAAGTTTGTAGGGTCTTTTTTTCTGGTCCTTCACCATATATATATAATTCCCAACCTGGAATATTTGATGCAATTCTTGCAAAAGATTCAATTAGCACGTCAAACCCTTTATCTTCAATTAAACGACCCGTTGAAACAATCTTTTTATTAGAATATAGACTTAAAGCATCTGTATGAATTCGAAATGAAGACGGATTGTGCACTACCCCTGTGTTAGTGAAGCCTAATTCTTTAAAATATTCGGCATCATTCTTTGTAAGCAATAAAAACTTTGTTACTTGTCGATAGTATTTCAAAATCCTTTTATAACGATGAGTCCCTTTAGATGCAGATACACTTTCATGGCTCTGTCCTATTATTTTAATGTTTTGTTTATATAATAGGGGTTCAATCCATTGCATCCCCCATACTTGAATTACTATTACAAATACTTCTTCATTACCTAGCTTTTTTTTAAATAAATTAATAACTTCTTGTCTCTTCTTTTTTAATTGAGATCGCCTTTTCCATTCGACAAATACCTTTTTCATTTTACCTTTTTTAAAATTGGGCATGATCGCAGTTTCTCCCGGCGCTCTATACCCATCAGAATGCAACACATGTACTTTTACATTTTCGGAAAAATAAGACCCTTTTTGCTTATTCTCATTTATACTTAAAATGAATACATTATGATTATCCCGAATAAATTCATTAGCTAAAGTTGCCGTTACCCGCTGAGCCCCTCCGTAATCGTTATATTCATTTAAGACAAAAACAATATTTCGGTTCTTCATAACTATACTCCTTATATCTATATTAACATCCAAACAAATTAATTAAATATTTTAATTGATGAATTGATACGGTCTAAATGATTTCGTTAAAAAACATTCTATAAATTTCAGTTATACCCATTAGGATTATTTTTTTGCCAATTCCAAGCATCTTTACACATTTCAATAATACCCTTTTCTGCATTCCAATTAAGTTGGTCTTTTGCTTTAGTAACATCTGCATAGCTAATAGGAATATCACCAGGCCTTCTGTCTACAATTTCATATGGTACATTTACTCCGTTTACCAATTGAAAAGTCTTAACCACTTCTAAAACACTATAGCCTTTGCCTGTTCCCAAATTATATGTCTTAATTCCTGGTTCGCAATTATGCTTTAATGCTTGAACATGCCCTTTTGCTAAATCAATAACGTGGATATAATCTCTAACACCTGTTCCATCTTTTGTATTATAATCAGATCCGAAGACCTTTAAATTCTTCTGTTTCCCAACAGCAACACTTGTAATAAATGGCATTAAATTATTAGGTGTTCCATTAGGACTTTCACCAATTAGACCACTTTCATGAGCACCCACAGGATTGAAGTAACGTAGTAATGTTATTTTCCAATTCGAATCAGATTGATATAAGTCACTTAGCATTTCCTCAATAAACAATTTAGTCCTTCCATAAGGATTATTGGGTCCTAAATTTCCATCTTCATTTATAGGCATTTTGTTTTGTGCACTGTAAACAGTTGCTGAAGAACTAAAAATAAAGTTTTTGACATCAAATGCAGTCATTACCTCACACAAATTAACAGTTGATGCAATATTAGTATAATAATACTTTAAGGGATTATTTACGGATTCCCCCACAGCTTTTAATCCTGCAAAGTGTATAACACTACTAAAGCTAAATTTTTCAAACACATCATATATATTTTCTTTATTCAGCAAATCAGTGTTAATTAATATCGGTCTCTTATCAGTGATTTTTTCTATTCGATCTATAACTTTCATACTACTATTTGAAAAATTATCTATAATAACTACGTCATAATCTGCTTTTAACAGTTCAATTACAGTGTGAGAACCTATGTATCCAGTTCCTCCGGTAACTAAAATTTCACCTGACATTTTTCACATCTCCTGAAATACGATTTCTATTGCTGTAATTGCCCAATATTTATTGCACTCATTACTATAATAATCTTAACCCATATATCCCATATATATATTATTATTTTAGACATTTAAATACAAGCTTAGACAAAGTTAACTAATTTCCTTTTTAAAAAACTAATACCTTTACTCATACACCAAACAGTCTAGTCGACTCAAAAGCTCAATACCATAATTGAAAGCATAACCAGCCTAATTACCCAGTTTTTTACGCATTCATGTTTTAAACTCAAAACATGAAATGCATAATAAGTGAACTAAAAAACAAAAAGAAAAAAACATTTATAATATATCATTAGCAAATTGATAAATGCGTATATTTTACAATAATGGAGAGTGTAAAATAGTTTGTGTAAATAGAAATGACGATTAAACGATCTTCATTTAAAAAAGGAAGCCCCTTTCTGTAGAATAGAGTTAGCGACAACATTCACAGAAAAGAGGTCTTCCCTATGAACC
>NZ_JBPYCR010000030.1:0-43092 GCF_051846915.1 Virgibacillus sp. W0181 | reverse complement strand
GTCAACCTGGCGCCCAGAGTGAACAGCTTTCGTTTCAAAACGCATAAAAATTCCTCGCTTTCAAAAATGATTGTTATTAATGTTATTATGTGCTGTTTTATCAAAGAAAGCACATTTAATTCTTTAGTTTTTTCTTTCTAAGAATTGTTTTCATTTGTGATGCAATTTCCCTTTCATTCTCACTAGTAGATTGTTCCAGTTGTGAAGTAACAAGCTTTAATCGCTCCGTGGAATGATGTTGGCTCAATTTTGCTTTTCCTTCCATTTTATCAATCTTGATTTTGAATCCAACAATTCCTTTTGCCTGCCCTTCTAAAAAATGAGCATCCAATTGATCCCATTGATATGAACTATTTGGTTCTTCATATTTTAATACCATATCTTTAAGGGAATCCATCATTTCTTCGCCGTCGATGATTTCAACCTTTCCGTATACATGAGCAGCGATGTAATTCCATGTCGGAACAGCTTTATCTGTTTCATACCAGGAAGACGAGATATAACAATGCGGCCCCTGAAAAACAGCAAGCACTTCCTGTTCCTCTATATCTTTCCATTGCATATTCGGTTTGGCAAAGTGGCTGTACAAATATCTTTCTTCTTTATCTAAAATCAAAGGAAGGTGGGTCGCATACGGATGACCCTCGTGTTGGGAAAATAGCGTAGCAAAGCTATTATTCTCAATTAGCTCATAAATTTCTTCTTCATCTTTGATTTCAAAGTGCTTTGGAATATACATGATCATCACCCCTCATCCAATTTCGTATTTGAATATATTTATTGCTCTTATAAAATATAGTATGATACAAATTGACATTTAAAAAGGTACAGTTTGGAATAATTAGGCATGTCAGGAGAAGGTTTATATGAAAAATTATCTTTTTGTCTTCAACGAAAGCACTCCCAAATACAAACAAATTTACGAGCAGTTTAAATCATTGATTGAGCAAGGTAATGTGAAAGCTGATGAACAACTACCTTCTATTCGGCAACTTGCTGACTCTCTTCAAGTAAGCCGTAATACAACCCTAACGGCATACAATCAACTTGTAGCAGAGGGCTATATTCGAGGGGAAGGGCGAAAAGGTTATTTTGTCAATCAATTAGAGCCAACTTTATACGAGGAACCACTAATCCTTCCTAGCGAAAAGAGAGTGGAAAAGAAAGCGACCATTCGTGTCGATTTTCGGACAGATGCTGTAGATGAGTCCCATTTTCCCTTAAAAGTATGGAGGCGAATAGCAAATCAGGTCTTAACGTTACCTGAGAGCTTTCAATATGGAGAACCTTTTGGAGAGGTGAATCTGCGTGAACAAATTGCCGTATACTTACTCCAATCACGCGGGGTAAGAACAGATGCAAATTCCATTATGATCGGTAGTAGTACACAACAAATACTTATCAATCTAGGTCATATATTACAGGAAGATTATTCAAGTATTATCGTTGAAGATCCGGGGTTTGATGGTGCTAGGGAAGCGTTTCAATTCCATTATTTTTCGCTTGAATATTTACCAGTATTTGCAACAGGTGCAGATCTTTCGCAACTAAAACAAATGGATTCAGGCTTAATCTATGTAACACCTTCTCATCACAGTCCGTACGGGGTAAGTATGTCGATTCAACAACGACAAATGCTTATCCAATGGGCAACCAACGTACAGGGATATATTATTGAGGACGATTATGATAGTGAGTTCCGCTATACAGAGCAGCCGTTTCCAGCGCTTGCTTCTATTGATGCAACAAGAGTCATTTATTTGGGAAACTTCTCAAAGTCATTTCTCCCGGGACTACGTTTAAGCTATATGGTGTTACCAGAGTCCCTGTTAAATCGTTATAAAAGTCAGTTCCAGAACTTTGAAAGCTCGACTTCAATCTTTAGCCAACTTACAATGGCTAAATTTATGGGAAATGGGGAATGGAATCGGCACATTAAGCGAATGCGCCTTGTTTATAAACGAAAAATGAAGTACCTCGTTTCATTATTAAAAAAACACTTTGGGCAAAATATATTCATTATTGGCGAACAGTCCGGTTTGTACGTTTTAATTAAGGTATATCTAGGGCATTCAGAAGAATGGCTAATTGAGCGGGCTTTTCTTTATGGCGTTAGAGTGCGTCCTACTTCGGTCTATTTCATAAAAAATCATCCAGATAAGCCGATAATAAAATTAGGGTTCAGTGGTCTTTCTTTTGATGAAATCGAACTTGGTGTGAATCTGTTAAAAAAAGCATGGCTATAAAAATCCCTTTGGTAGGGCGGGGTCTCTTGGCACGCCGGACATTGTTAAAATATGGAAAATCGGGAGTTTCTATTTAGTCTTTCTAAACAGGAAAGTATGACGAACAAGTGATAATAAATCGAGTAGGTCAAATGCCGGGTAGGAAGGTCGGAGGACTCACGTAGTACTGATGATAACAGGTAATGCTGGGGAAGGAAAGGTGAGTTCCCCCAATCGTCGTTCTTATTGGGGGCACATAAACTACACGAAGAGGTAAGTAATTTATGAAACTTTCTTATGTCGAATTTTTTGCCTTATAAGCAATAAGGACACAAGGCTTTCGGCATGCTGTGATCTTTCCAATTTAGTATTGACCCTACGAAAGCGGGTCGTACATTATATTTGTTGAAATGATGCTTATTTTAAGCTATTATTTTATAATGGGGATAAAAGAATGGAGGGAACTTCATGACAAAGCGTTACGCGATAATATTGGCGGCCGGGCAAGGTACTCGAATGAAGTCGAAGCTTTACAAAGTGCTTCATCCTATTCTTGGACGTCCAATGATTCAGCACGTCATTGGTAATTTAAAGTCTTTACAATTAAACAAACAAATCACAATTGTTGGATTTGGTGCAGATAAAGTAATGGACGAAGTTGGGGATCAAAGTGAATTTGTTGTTCAGGAAGAGCAGCTAGGTACGGCACATGCTGTTCAGCAAGCGGAGAGTTTACTAAAGGATCAACAAGGGACAACGATTGTTGTTTGCGGCGATACACCGTTGATTACAACAGAAACATTTGAAAAATTGTTTGCTTATCATGAAGAAAGAAATGCCAAAGCAACGATTTTAACAACAGAAGTTCAAGACCCTACCGGTTATGGGCGAGTTATTCGAAATGAGCATAAAGAAGTAGAACGGATTGTTGAGCATAAAGATGCTAACGACAAAGAACTTCTTGTTAATGAAGTGAATACTGGTACATATTGTTTTGATAATCAGACGCTTTTTGCGGCTTTGCAGGAAGTTTCCAACGATAATGCACAAGGTGAATATTATTTACCGGATGTCATTGAAATTTTGCAAAAAAGGGCGGATAAGGTTGAAGCATTCTTAACGACCGATTCCGATGAAACAGCGGGTATAAACGACCGAGTTGCGCTAGCAAATGCAGAGGAAACAATGAAGCGACGGATAAATGCGAGCCATATGCGAAACGGCGTGACATTGATGGATCCAAGTAATACGTATATTGGGCCGGATGTGACGATCGAACCGGATGTAATCATTTATCCGGGTTCAATTATTTCTGGACAAACTACTATTAAGTCTGATTCGGTAATTGGCCCACATACTGAGATAACCGACTGTACGATTGGCGAACTAACAGTTGTAAAACAAAGTGTAGTAAAAGACAGTGAAATCGGGAATCGTGTAACGATCGGTCCGTTTGCTCATATCCGTCCAGAATCACTCATCGGCAATGATGTTAAAGTTGGCAATTTTGTTGAAGTGAAAAAATCGACATTTGGAAATAAGAGTAAAGCGTCCCATTTAAGTTATATTGGTGACGCGAAGTTAGGCGAGAATGTCAATGTTGGTTGTGGTACAATAACAGTAAATTATGATGGAAAGAACAAGCACTTGACGACGATCGAGGACGATGCATTTATCGGTTGCAATTCCAATTTAGTTGCTCCTGTGACAATTGAAAAAGGCGCTTATGTAGCTGCCGGTTCCACCATTACAAAGGACGTACCCGAAGAAGCATTGTCTATTGCTCGAGCAAGGCAGACAAATAAAGAAGGATATGCAGCAAAAATAAAAAACCGAAAATAATTTTAATGGAGGGCTACATTTATGTCATCGGGCTATAAGGACGGACAGTTAAAGGTTTTCACACTAAATTCCAATCGTCAATTAGCAGAAGAAATCGCAGATCATATAGGTATTACGCTTGGAAAATGTGCAGTAACTAAATTCAGTGATGGGGAAATTCAAATTAACATTGAAGAAAGTGTTCGTGGATGTGATGTGTTTGTTGTTCAATCAACATCTGATCCAGTTAATCACCATTTAATGGAACTGCTCATTATGATTGATGCTTTAAAACGTGCTTCAGCTACTTCGATTAATATTGTTATGCCATATTACGGGTATGCGCGACAAGATCGAAAGGCACGATCAAGAGAACCTATTACGGCGAAACTGATTGCGAATTTGTTGGAAACAGCAGGTGCTGACAGGGTCATTACATTGGATTTGCACGCGCCACAAATTCAAGGATTTTTCGATAAGCCAATAGACCATTTGCAAGGGGTACCGATTTTATCGGATTATTTTGAAGGAAAAGATCTTCAGGATATCGTCATTGTATCGCCTGACCACGGCGGGGTTACCCGCGCCCGCAGAATGGCTGATCGATTAAAAGCGCCAATTGGTATTATTGATAAAAGAAGACCTCGTCCAAATGTAGCAGAAGTGATGAATATCATTGGAAATATTGAAGGTAGAACGGCAATCATTATTGATGACATAATTGATACAGCCGGTACAATTACACTTGCGGCAAATGCGTTAATTGATCATGGTGCAACAGGAGTATACGCATGCTGTACCCACCCCGTATTATCAGGTCCGGCAATAGAACGGATCCGAGACTCGAAGATTGAAGAACTCGTTATCACTAATTCAATCTCTTTGCCGGAGGAAAAATGTATTGAAAAGATAACACAATTATCGGTTGCTCCACTTATTGGTGAGGCAATTGTACGTGTACATGAATATCAGTCTGTAAGTATTTTATTTGATTAATACGCAATATCTTATAGTTATTTAGTAATTTGAGTTATACTAAGGAATAGAAGATTTATATTAAAAAATGGAGGGCAACAATTATGGCAATAAAGCTACAAGCAGCAAAACGTGGAGATCTTTCAAGTTCTGCAACAAAGCAAATTAGAAATAGAGGACATGTTCCGGCTGTCGTTTATGGCAAGGAAAAGGAAAACAAAACCGTGTCTGTCGATAGTGTTGAATTATTAAAAACAGTTCGTGACGAAGGAAGAAACGCGATCATTACACTGGATATTGAAAATGATTCCACTGAGGATGTCATGCTACATGAATATCAAATGGATCCGGTTAAAGGCGACCTCGTGCACGTAGACTTTTATATCGTTGATATGAGCGAAGAAATGGATGTTGAAGTACCATTACACCTTGAAGGAGAAGCTGCAGGGGCAAAAGAAGGCGGTATTTTACAACAACCAATGTATGAACTGCAAGTACGCGCAAAGCCTAGAGATATTCCTGAGGAAATTTCCGTTGATGTATCTCAATTGGAAATTGGAGACAGTCTATCCGTTGGGGATCTTCCTGTTTCCGACAAATACACTTTTCTTGATGAAGAAGATGCGACGCTCGCAGTTGTTCTACCACCAGAAGAGGAAGAAGAAGAGACTGAAGAAGCGGATGCAAGTGCTGAGCCAGAGCTTGTTGGCGCAGACGATGACGATGAAGAAGAAGCATAAGATAGAAATAACAGCATAATAAAATAACCCTCCTTTAAGAAAGCTTTTTGTCTGCTCATTTCTTATAAGGGGGGATTCTTACATGGGAAGAAAAACGTAGGAAGCTTAATAATTGCTATAAATGAATCATATTATTCTACAAAGGAAGAAAAACATGAAATGTATCGTTGGATTGGGCAATCCGGGTAAGAAGTATAAGAAAACACGTCACAATATTGGTTTTATGGTCATTGATGAATTGCTCAGACGTAATCATTGGGGACCTTTAAAAAAGGACAAATTCAATGGATTGCACACGACTGAACATATACGGGGCGAAAAGGTTATGCTATTGCAGCCACAGACCTATATGAATTTGTCGGGGCAAGCAGTCCGGGCAATAGTCGATTTTTATGAAATTGACATGAACAACATATTGGTTATTTACGACGATTTAGATCTACCTGTTGGTAAGATTCGCTTGCGACAAAAAGGTGGGCATGGGGGACATAACGGAATTCGCTCCATTATAGAACATGCCGGGACAAAAGAATTTAAACGGCTGCGAATCGGCGTAGGTAGACCAACCGGTGCAGAACCTATTGTTGATTATGTATTAAGTCCTTTCTCTAAAGAACAAAAAGACGGTCTTACAACGAGTATTAGCCAATCCGCTGATGCCTGTGAAGCTTGGATTGATCAGCCATTTGCAGATGTGATGAATACCTTTAATGCATAATTTGAAAGATCTCATGAACAGTATTTAAGCGTGAACGCTGAAGCTAGTTAAAAAAATGTAAGGACATTCCTATATTCGCTTGAACAATGTAATATCTAGCACTCCAAAAGTATAATAAACCTTTATTCGGATAAACTGAATACCGCAACGTTTATTTGAGGAGGTTTTTCGATGTCTATCATTTATAAATGCAGACATTGCGGGGATGAGATCGGCAAGTTGGATCAAGAAATGGTGAATACGTCCATGCTCGGCTGGGATCAGTTATCGGTGGAAGATAAAAAGGAAATGATTCAGTATCAGTCAAATGGAGACGTTCATATAAAGGCTATATGTGAAAATTGTGAAGTGTCATTGGGGCAGCACCCGCATTATCATGAACTTGATTTTTTTATACAATAACAATTAAATGAGTAAGACAGGCTTTGGTAATGGACCAAAGCATTTTTGCGCTTATTCATTTACTGATAATTATTGATGCATTCTAGGTGAAGTTTCGACGACGAATGGATTCTTGTTGGAGCATGTGTGTAGAAATGAAATTAACGGAACGGTGTTTGTTATTGCGATAATTCAAACACCCTCTTCTGCTTTTACATATTTATGGGGGTTTAATGATGGATGGCATAAATGAATATTTACAGTCAAAGGAAGACGTTCAATCGATCATCACCGGCGTTAAACATGGAATGAAAGAACAACTGATTGCCGGCTTGTCAGGGTCAGCGAGAAGTTTACTTATTTCTATTATCAGTGATTCCATTCAGAAACAAACGTTGGTCGTGACACATCAGCTAGTTCAAGCACAGCAATTATACGACGATTTATCAGACTTTTTGGATAACGATCGTGTGTTTTTATACCCAGTTAATGAGTTGATTGCGTCCGAAGCTGCTTTTGCCAGTCCGGAAATGAAAAGCCAGCGAATTGATGCGTTGATGGGCTGGCTGAAAAGTGAATCGGGAATTTTAATAGCTCCTATCGCGGCATTAAAGCGTATGTTACCTCCACCTTCTTATTGGGACAAATACCAGTTGCCATTCACAGACGGAGAAACAATAATCATTGACGCTTGTTTGCAGGCTTTGATTGACATGGGATATGAACGTGTAGAGATGGTGACTGCCCCCGGCGAGTTTAGTGTTCGTGGCGGGATTATTGATATTTATCCAGTAACGGAAAAATACCCTGTCCGGATTGAATTGTTTGATGATGAAGTCGATTCTATTCGTTATTTTGATGCTGATACGCAGCGATCAATGGAAAAGCGAACAGAAGTTATCGTTGGACCAGCGACGGAATTACTGCTCACAAAGGAAGATATGATTTCCGGGGCTGAACGACTTGAAAAAGCACTTGCCAAATCATTGAAGAAAATGAAGGCTTCCGAAGAGAAAGAGAAATTGATTGAAGTGATGGAATATGACATTAGTCGTTTAAAGGATTTAGAGCATTTCCAGGAATTATATAAATACGTTGATTATCTTTATGAAGCTCCTGCTAGTTTATTAGATTACTTGCCTGATACTGGATTGGTAATGCTTGACGAAATGAGCCGGATTCAGGAAACCGCAACGAATTTGGATACGGAAGAAGCAGAATGGTACAGCAGCATGCTATTATCCAATCATATGGTCAAGGACAGCAAGTTCTCCTTTGATTGGGATACAATATGGAGTAAAGTCGTCCATCAACGGATTTACACGTCAGTCTTTTTACGTCACATACCAAATACGCAACCACAAAATATTGTCAATCTTTCATCCAGACCGATGCAGGAATTTCATGGGCAGATGAATTTATTAAAAAACGAAATGGAACGCTGGGATAAGAGCGATTATTCCGTCGTTGTTCTCGCCCCGAATAAACAACGCAGCGAAAAAATTCATTCAATCTTTGCAGATTATCAAATAGATGCAACCGTTAGCGATCAGCTGGATTTGCCGTTGGATAAACCGGCAATCACTGTCGGAAATATAAGCAGTGGAATAGAGTTGCCAAAGCATAAGCTCGTTATCATTACGGAAAATGAACTATTTAAAAAGAAAACAAAGCGTGTGCGTAAAAAACAGAACATTTCCAATGCAGAACGGATAAAAAATTACCAAGAACTGAAAATTGGCGATTATGTTGTTCACGCTAACCATGGAATTGGTAAATATGTTGGTATTGAAACGCTGCAAGTCAATCAATTGCATAAAGATTATTTGCTAATTAAATATTACGGCGATGATAAATTATTTGTTCCGATCGATCAAATCGATCTCGTGCAGAAGTTTGTCGGTTCGGAAGGAAAAGAGCCGCGACTTTATAAGCTCGGTGGTTCGGAATGGGCAAAAGTAAAACGAAAAGTGCAATCATCGGTTGAAGATATTGCAGATGAGTTAATCAAGCTTTATGCAGACAGGCAAGCACAGAAAGGACACGCTTTTCAAAAAGATACCGAGCTGCAGGACGAATTTGAGCATGCTTTTACGTACCAGGAAACTGAGGACCAATTAAGGTGTGTAGAAGAAATAAAGCAGGACATGGAAAAAGAGCGGCCGATGGACAGACTGCTTTGTGGAGATGTCGGTTACGGAAAGACAGAGGTAGCTATTCGAGCAGCATTTAAGGCGATAGCAGAAGGAAAACAAGTGGCGATTTTAGTGCCAACGACGATTCTTGCTCAGCAACATTATCAAACGATAGAAGAACGGTTTCAAGAACACGCAGTTAGCATTGGCCTGTTAAGCAGATTCCGTACAGCGACACAGCAAAAGGCAACGATAGAAGGCCTCAAAAAAGGGCAAGTTGATATTGTCATCGGAACGCACCGTCTTTTATCAAAAGATGTTCAATATCGTGATTTAGGATTGCTCATTGTTGATGAAGAACAACGGTTTGGCGTTAAACATAAAGAAAAAATCAAACAAATGAAAACAAATGTCGATGTGCTGACATTAACTGCTACTCCAATCCCACGTACATTGCATATGTCTATGCTCGGCGTTCGTGATCTGTCGGTCATTGAAACACCACCGGAAAATCGCTTTCCGATTCAAACGTATGTTGTGGAACACAACCCAATTGTCATTCGTGAGGCGATTGAGAGAGAAATGGCTCGTGGCGGCCAAGTATTTCTTTTATATAACCGCATTGAAAACATTGAAAAAATTGCCCGCGACGTAAGTATGCTCGTCGATGATGTCCGAATAGGTGTAGCTCATGGTCGGATGAATGAAACAGAACTGGAGAATGTCATGTTTGGTTTCTTAGAAGGTGAATACGATGTACTGGTTAGCACAACGATTATAGAGACAGGTGTCGATATCCCAAATGTCAATACACTGATCGTCTATGATGCAGATCGAATGGGCTTAAGTCAGCTCTATCAGCTAAGAGGTCGAGTAGGCCGTTCTAATCGGGTCGCATATGCTTATTTTACGTATCAAAAAGATAAAGTATTAACAGAAGTAGCAGAAAAACGACTTCAGGCAATTAAGGAATTTACCGAACTTGGTTCCGGCTTTAAAATTGCCATGCGTGATCTATCCATTCGAGGCGCCGGTAATTTGTTAGGATCCCAACAACATGGCTTTATTGATTCCGTTGGATTTGATATGTATTCACAAATGCTAAAAGATGCAATTGACGCACGTAAGGAAGGAAAGGACGTTGAAGCATCGGCTCCTTTTGAACCAGAGTTAAATCTCACTATTGATGCATATATTCCGGATTCCTATATTAGTGATGAAAAACAAAAGATAGATATGTACAAGCAATTTCAGACACTTGAAAAACAATCCGATATGGAGGATTTACGGGAAGAATTAATAGATCGGTTTGGAGATTATCCAGAGCAAGTAGAAAATTTATTCGCTGTTTCAAAAATTAAGATGGCAGCAAAGAAGGAAAAAATCGAATCCATTACGGAGCAAGGCAGAAAAATGGAAATGCGTGTGGATGAAGTTCGGAGTCAACAAGTTGATGGTGCGAAGTTATTTGAGCTGGCGAATGAATATCGAAACAAGGTAAATTTGGGTACGGCGGGGAATCAGTTGAAAATAGTATATAAGTGGCCCCGAAAAGAAGATGATGAGCGATATAAAGAAGTTGCGACAATAATTCAGAAGTTGGCAACAGTAAATCAAAAAGAACAAAATAAATCAGCAAATGTATAGTTCTGTTGAGATGATTCATACTAAAAGCATCACTGGTGATTTTTACAAGTTTGCAAGCAAGATTCGTTTCTATTCGCAGGAACAGAAAAACGTAGAAAACACACCATAGAGCGCGTGTTCAAAAAAAGATAAAAAGTGCAACGTCGGCTAAAACCTCAACGCTTGATATGCGGTACTTAGTCGAGAGCTTCAAAGCGACTTTTATCAAATTTTTGAACAACCTCTTAGAAGAAAAGATCATCATATGAAAGTGAGGCTTTAATCGAGATGAAAGCAACAGGAATTGTACGTCGAATTGATGATTTAGGCAGAGTAGTCGTTCCAAAAGAAATAAGGCGAACATTACGTATCCGGGAAGGGGATCCTTTAGAAATATTTGTAGCAAGAGAAGGAGAAATAATTTTAAAGAAGTATTCCCCTATTAATGAATTGGGTCATTTTGCTCAAGAATATGCAGAGGCAATTTTTGACTCCCTTCAGTATCCTGTATTTATTTGTGATCGTGATGAAATTATAGCAATAGCTGGGGAGTCAAAGAAAGATTACTTAAATAAAGGAATCGGTGCCGAACTTGAACATACCATAAAGGACCGGGTGTTAAAATTTGAAAAAGAAAAGAGTACAACGGAAATTATCAGTGGAAAAGAAGACGATCTGGATTCTTACTGTATCAGCCCTATTATTGCAAATGGAGATCCAATCGGCTGCGTAATGATGGTGTCAAAAAACGGTGATAAATTAAGCGATATTGAACAAAAAGTAGTTGAGACGGCTTCCAGTTTTCTCGCTAAACAAATGGAATAGGATGAATAGGATAAAAGTCTGTGGGCAAAACACCGTTAGAAAGCGATGTTTTAGCCCATTTTTTTTGGTAGGTCAGAAAGTATAAAATTTTATGCATAGCTGTCTAGCTTCGACGTACAAATTTTTTCGATGGGACGAAAGCGTAGCTACAGTCCCAGGATTTTCTAGTGAAATCTTTTCGGTGGGGCGAGCATTTATGCGCAGTCCCAGGACGTGGCGTTCTAAGCCTGTCAGCCCAGCTCCTCGAGGTCTTAAGCAATTACTCTTCGTGGCAATAACCGCCACTACGATTTCTTGCTTAAGCTATGCCTGATGCTGACCAGGGCGCTTGCGCTTTTCTTTTGTATGAATGCTTTATGCTATAATGGAAGGCAACTTAATTATTCATTGGAAAGGCGTTTATCATGAGCGGGAAGCAATCATACACATTTATAAAAGGTGCATTTTTATTAACCGTTGCCGGGCTGGTCAGTAAAATATTAAGTGCCGGCTACCGAATCCCGTTACAGAATCTCACCGGAGATATCGGTTTTTATATTTATCAGCAAGTCTATCCCATTCTTGGTATTGTGCTGATCATTTCACTCTATGGCTTTCCTTCGGCTATATCACAGCTTGTTGTTGACGTAAAGGGCAAAGGATTGCAGTTATCGTTAAAAAGTTTTTACATACCGGTTTTGCTATTGTTATTTGGTATTAATGGAATAGGCTTTGTTCTATTATATTTCGGGGGGTCTTTTGCAGCGGATTGGATCGGTGACATTAGGTTAACTGAAGTGTATCAACTAACAGCGGCGGCATTTTTATTTGTTCCTTTGCTTGCATTATTACGAGGAGTTTTTCAGGGAAACGGGGAGATGAAATATACCGCTTATTCCCAAATGGGGGAGCAAGCTATTCGGGTTGTCACTATTATTTTGATCGCCTATTGCGTTGGATACAAAAACATGGAACTATACAATATAGGAAAAGGTGGCGCGGTTGCCTCCATGTTGGGAGCGGTAACAGCTATTGCTATTGCTACTGTTCCTTTTTTAAAACAAAAACCTTTTACAAAAAAGACCTATCCTATTCCGTGGAGACAATACATGCGAACTATTTTCATTTTAGGTATTGTTGCTTCGATGAATCACATGACAATGTTAATGCTTCAGCTTGTTGATGTGATGACGCTCGTACCGCAATTAATGGATTATGGGCTTTCTACGGTGGAAGCAATGCAGGCAAAAGGTGTCTTTGACCGCGGTCAACCTTTAATCCAACTTGGCACTGTGTTGGGCTCTTCGTTTGCTTTGGCATCCATTCCAGCAATATCGCGAAAAAAATGGAAAGAAAACAGCGCCCGTTTCTATGCCAATATCGAAACCGCACTTTTATACAGTTTTTATCTAGCTGCGGGGGCAACGATCGGGTTAATCATCGTGTTTCCGGAAACAAATATGCTTTTGTTCCAAAATACGAAAGGCACGACCAGTTTGCAGTTACTCGTTAGTGCGATTTTTTTCAGTTCGTTGGCTATTACTGCTGCAGCGATTCTGCAAGGAATTGGTTATATGAAACGAACAGCTTTTTTTATTTTTTCTGCGGTCGTTATAAAATGGGTGTTGAATGCCTGCCTCGTGCCATTGTTCGGAATCTACGGTAGCGCCCTGGCAACGGTTGTGAGTCTCGTTTTTCTATTTTGTTTGGTATACTTTGAACTGAAAAGAAAATTGCCGCAACTTTCCGTTTTCCGCAACATACATAAAGTAGCCTTTTTAACTGCAGTTCTTGGTATGACCATTTATCTTTATGCGGTAAAATATATGGCATCCTTTATGGATATGTCACGGCTTATATTGCTATTTTATGTGCTGTTTATCGTTATTTCCGGTGGAGCACTTTATCTTTTGTTATTATTAAGGTGCAAGGCGTTTACGGAGAGGCAGCTAACTGCTCTCCCGTTTGCGAATGTACTTATTCGTCTGCATAAAGGAAGGGATGAAAATTGACAGATCAAATAAAAGTTGTTGGCCTCGGTGCTGGCGACATCGATCAGCTGCCATTAGGCATATATCATTTATTACTGAATGAAGAAACAAAGGTTTTCGCCCGAACGAGTGCACATCCGGTTGTTGAGACTCTGCAGCAACAAGGTGTTTCGTTTGAATCGTTTGATGCTTATTATGAAGCCGAAGAACAATTTGAAGTCGTTTATGAAAAAATCGTTGAACAATTGCTCTTCCATGCTAAACATGGACAAGTCATCTATGCGGTTCCTGGACATCCGATGTTAGCTGAAAAAACAGTTCAGCTATTGCTTAATGAGCGAGATGTGCGTGTTGAAGTGGTCGGTGGACAGAGTTACTTGGATGATTTATTTACGGCATTAAAGATCGATCCGATTGACGGCTTTCAATTTGTGGATGGTACCTCTTTTCAACGTATGGATCTAAATTATAAGCAACACCTTGTTTTTTGCCAAGCATATGATCAGTTTATTGCCTCGGAAATAAAGTTGACATTGCTGGAGGACTTGCCTCCTGAATATGAAGTAACGCTCATCGAGGCTGCCGGTACGGACCAGGAGGTATTGACGTCCGTCCCTTTAAAAGAGCTTGATCATCAAGTGGAGATGAGTAATTTAACGACCGTTTATATTCCCCCTGTCAGGGACGATCTTCTGGCGCATACATTCAGGCAATTACGTGAAACGATTGCAATTTTACGCGGACCTGATGGCTGCCCTTGGGACAGAAAGCAAACCCACGAATCATTGCGATCATATGCTGTTGAAGAGGTTTATGAATTAATTGATGCGATTAATGACGAAGATGACGATGGAATCATTGAAGAACTTGGCGATGTATTGCTGCAAGTAATGCTCCACAGTCAAATCGGGGAAGATGCAGGGTTTTTTACGATTGACGATGTGATAAAAGGAATCACGAACAAAATGATTCATCGCCATCCACATGTTTTTTCCGATGAATCTTTGCAAACATCATCTGAACTGGAAGCAATGTGGGAGTCGCGAAAAGCCAAGGAGAAAGGCAAGGAACACGTCTCGTTGTTGGAATCCGTACCCGCTAGTTTACCCCCACTAGCCAAAGCAGTCAAACTGCAGAAAAAAGCAGCAAAAATAGGCTTTGATTGGCCGGATACAGGAGAAGTATGGGCAAAGCTGGATGAAGAGTTGCAAGAAGTAAGGGAAGCTATCAATGCAAGAGATCCATTGGAAATAGAGAAAGAATTGGGTGATGTATTATTCGTTATTGCTAATCTTGCTCGGCATTACAATGTGAGCCCGGATGCTGCATTAACAAGATCCAACCAAAAATTCACATCGCGCTTCACCTATATCGAAAAAAGATTAAAAGAAGACGGGAAAACAATAACCGAGACGAACCTGGAAGAGATGGATACGTATTGGGATGAAGCGAAAAGAAAGGAGTAATTACTATGCGGCTCGATAAATTTTTAAAAAACGCCCGTTTAATCAAACGGCGTCCATTGGCAAAGCAGATTGCTGACCAGGGAAGAATTAAAGTGAACGGAAACACGGCAAAAGCCGCCTCCGTTATCGCTATCGGTGATGAATTGGAGATTAAATATGGTCAACGGCTAGTTACGGTTCGAGTGCTGAATATAAAAGAACATGTAAAAAAAGATGAAGCATCTGAAATGTATGAAATTATAAAAGAAGAAAAAATTAATCAAGCATAGAAGTTAGTTCTATACTTGTCCCTTCCTTCATAAAGTATGAATAAGAAGTCCGTGTTCAAAAGGAGGATAAAAATCATAAAGGTCAAAAATGATTTTTACCATGTATTTGAACAACCTTTAAGAAGGAAGGTGACAAAGTGAATTACTATAATAGAGAAGAGATTACACGCCCACAACCGGATCATCATGTTAAGATTAACAATCGCAAGGAAATGGAAATTAATGGTATAAAGGAAATTGACAGCTTTGATAATGAGGAATTTCTGCTGGAGACGGTTATGGGCTACTTAATTGTACGGGGCCAAAATCTACAGCTAGTTAATCTTGATGTTGACGAAGGGATTGTTTCGATTAAGGGAAAGGTTTACGATCTGTCTTATGTTGATGAGCATCAACAGGAGAAAGCTAAAGGGTTTTTTAGCAAGCTATTCCGATGACGCTGGATGTCCAGTTTTTAACGATGCTTTCCATGGCTTTGGGCGGCATCTATTTAGGTTTTGCTCTTGATACGTTTCGTCGACTAACGGGGCCATGGACACAAAATAAACTATTGGCCTTTATGCTGGAAGTTGGCTTCTGGGCCGTACAAACCGTGCTATTATTTTATATTCTTTTTCGAGTAAATGGCGGAGAGCTTCGTTTTTATGTTTTTCTTGCTTGTTTACTTGGGTTTTCTATTTATCAAATTGGTTTTGCAACGCTCTACAAAAAAGTACTTGAATCGATCATATCCATCGTGCAAACGATTATCCGCTGGGTGCAAATTATTGTGCGGCGATTAATCATTCAGCCGATACTTATCTTGCTCAAAGTGTGTAACATGATATTACTTGCCCTCCTCCAAGGATTAGCAACTGTTTGTCTAATACTAATAAAAATAATCTATTTGCCGCTTAAATGGATTGTGCAACTTATCTATCGTTTATTGCCGAAACGTATCAAAGAAATTATTTACCAATTTGTTCAATTTTATAGTACAATGATAGATAAAGTGAAAAAGTTTGTACAATCTATTCGTTTTAATAGGAGGTAGCAGCCTGTGCCCCGAGCTAAAAAATCCGTAACAAAAATTGAATCGGACTATATGAAGCAATATGATCACCACAAAGAAAGAGAAAAGAGAAAAAAACAACGGTTAATTCGGCGTCTTGTATTATTTTCTATTGTTGCAGCAGTAGCGTTTAGCATGTTGGCTACATACCATATAAAACAACGCACGTTGAACGCAGAAAAGCAAAATGAATACGAGCAGCTGGAAGAAGAACTTGCGGACCTGGAAAAAGAGGAAGCGAATTTAAAAGAAGAAATTAATTTATTGAACGACGAGGAGTATGTTTTGGAAATTGCTCGGACAAACTATTTCTTTTCTAAAAAGGGCGAATTAATTTTTAAAATGCCTGATGAAGAAGGCTCTTATTGACACGCTTTCACCTGTTTAGCTATACTATAAATAGAACGATTAAAAATTCCAAGGAGGAGCATTTTTTTTATGTCAATCGAAGTAGGCAGCAAATTGCAAGGGAAGGTAACGGGAATCACTAATTTTGGAGCGTTTGTAGAACTGGAAAAAGGGACTACAGGCCTTGTTCATATTAGTGAAGTTGCCGATAATTATGTCAAGGACATTAATGAGCATTTAAGTGTAGGAGAAGAAATTAAAGTAAAGGTCATTAATGTCGAGAAGGATGGAAAAATTGGCCTGTCTATAAAGAAAGCAAAAGACAGACCACAAGCACGTCAGCGAAATCCGCGGGAACGCCCGGAGAATTTCGAATCAAAAATGAATCGTTTCCTGAAAGATTCAGAAGACCGTTTAGCCTCTTTGAAGAAGCACACGGAATCAAGACGCGGAGGTCGAGGTGCTAAAAGAGGATAGCAATTGCTGTCTATGGATAATGCTCTATCATGTGATCCCATAAATAATAAAAAGCAGAAGCTGATTGTAAATAATCGGCTTCTGCTTTTTAGACAAATAGCGTAAGCACAGTCGTGTGATAAGCTAATTATTTCGTAAAACTATTCAAACGATGGGGAAATAAATTCCCCATCTCCCCTCTTTATAGAAGAGACAATTTGCCTATTATAGTTGAAGTTTACCACCACATTTATAGATGTTTTCTACAAAATGTGGATGATTGAAAACTAATTAAAATCAAATGAGTGCAAAAGTTTGAATTTAAAATTCAGAACAAAACGAAAATAAATTAGTTTTAAAGATTCAAAAAGTATAGTAGAATACACTTAGCATTTCAAGGTTCATTTGTGTAAAAGGCGATTTAAGTTGCGTTTTTTGTTTATATAGTTTTTATTTCTATTATACTTGTAATTTAAGGAGGTGCTCATTTAACGAATGAAGTATGAAGGTATACTAATTTCACATACATAGGAATGTTATAAGTTACAGTATTTTTTCTAACCACCGTAACTCATTTTAGACAGGGGGGGGAACCTTTGTAAATAAGTTAAATTTGTGAACAATTTACAGTAGACGTATGTTGATTTTTGAGAGTTTTATTGGTTTCTACCAAAGAACTTTTAAGAAGTTCGACTAACACCTGAAAGTGCTATTATCCAATCAAATTTTTATGAACCTTATCAAATCGCAAACTGTCTACTTTGTTAGTAGCAATTATGAAGAAGATGTTTGCCTTTGTCGGGAAATTTAGAAGGTAACATATAAAATTACATTTATAAATTAGGAGGTCAGTTATGAAAGTCAAAAATATATTTATCTTAATAGCTATCTTATTTACAACTTTTGTTATCGTAGCATGTAGTGAAGATGCAAATAAATCAGAAGAGGGTTCTGAAAAATCCGAAGGGAATTCACACATTTCGGAAGAAAATGGTGGTGAATTAAAAATTACATTGTCTGCGCAACCACCAACATTAGACCCAATGATGACATCATCTATCGACACCGGGGCTGTAGCAAGAAATATTTTTGAAACACTTGTAACTTCAAACGCTGAATACCAACCTGTTCCTATGCTAGCTGAATCCATAGATGAGAGCGACGATGGAAAGACGTATTCTTTCAACTTAAGACAAGGAGTAAAGTTCCATAATGGAGAAGAGATGACAGCTGATGATGTTGTATCATCCATGAATCGTTGGATTGAGAAATCTCCAGTTGCAGGAGAAGTTATAGGTAATGCTAGCTTTGAAAAAGAAGATGACTATACAGTGGTTTTGAATCTTGCCAAACCTTCATCGGGGGTGCTTGATATTTTGGCATCTCCAAAGCAATTTCCAGCGATTATGCCAGCAAATATTATTGAATCAGCTTCGGCCGAGGGCGTTACAGAGTATGTTGGCACAGGACCATTCGAATTAGTTGAGGAAAAACCAAATCAGTATATTCATTTAAGTAAATATGAAGATTATCAGGCAGTTGAAGGGGAAGCAAGCGGTCTAGCCGGGAAAAGGGAAGCCCTTGTTAATGATGTGTATTTCTACATTGTAAAAGACACATCAACACGTCTTGCAGCAGTACAAACTGCAGAGTATGACGTGATATCAGATGTACCGTTTGAGCAATATGACAGAGTTAAAGAAAATGAAAGTGTGAAGACTCATCTAGATCCGTACGGTCACCTGCTTGCCATATATAATAAGAAAAGTGACATGTTCTCTGATCAAAAAATGAGACAAGCGGTTAATACTGCAATTAATACAGAGGAAATCATGTTAGCGACATTTGCTCATGAGGAACTATACGAACTTGATCATGGATACATGAACAAAGACCAAAAAGATTGGTATAGTGAGGCAGGCATTGAATCCTATAATCAAGCTAATGAAGAAAAAGCTAAGAAGTTATTAGATGAGTCAGGTTACAACGGTGAGGAAATAAATCTAATCGTAACAAAAGACTATAGTGAACAATATGATTCTGCTGTTGTTTTAGAAGGGCAATTACGAAATATAGGAATGAACGTAAAATTGGAAACATTCGATTGGCCTACATTGCTAGAACGTAGAGACGACCCAAAAGCATGGGACATTTTAGTGACAGGTTATTCTACAGTATCCACCCCATCTCAAATATTGTACTTTAGTCCAAATGAGCATGGATGGTCAGATGATGAAAAGTTTCAAAATTTATTAACAGAAATTGATCATGCTACTTCACAGGAAGAAGCACAAGAGTTATGGTCAGAGTTGCAAGGGTATGCATGGAATGATTATGTACCTGTTAGTAATTTTGGAACGTATCGTTTAATAGCAGCTGCTACTGATAAGGTGGAAGGTCTTGGGTTCCTGTTGGGTCCAATTGTATGGAATACAAAAGTAACAGAATAAAATTTATTTCTTATACTCCCCTCCCTCCCGCCATAGACTTGGCAAGGGAGGGTATTCATTCATTGTGTAGATAAAGCGGTTCTATTTTCCTATTTAAGGGGGGATTTTTTGTATTTTTACATTTTAAAACGGCTATTTTCCTTAATCCCAGTTTTATTCATTGTTTCGATTGTCGTCTTTTTGCTCATTTATTTAACTCCGGGTGATCCAGCATCCGTTATGTTAGGGCAGGAAGCTTCGACAGAACAAATCGAAGAACTGCGTGAACAAATGGGGTTTAATTTGCCGCTATACCAACAGTATTTTAATTGGGCTATTGATATTTTTCAGGGTGATTTAGGAACATCTTACTTTTTGAAAGAACCAGTAACGACATCCATTATAAATCATTTAGGTCCAACGATATCTCTCGCTCTTTTGGCGGAGGTTATTTCTATTATCATCGCAGTACCGATTGGCATTTTGGCTGCAAGACATCGGGGGTCGAAGATTGATCAATTTGTAATGGGCTTCACGTTAACGGGAATGGCTATCCCCAGTTTCCTATTCGGTTTACTGTTAATGCTACTAATAGGTGTCAAACTTGAATGGTTACCAATTGCTGGATACCAGCCATTAAGTAGTGGATTATGGAACTATTTGCAATACTTTATTATGCCTGCATTTGCCCTTGGAATCACCCAATCTGCTTTAATCGCACGAATGACCCGATCAAGCATGCTGGAAGTTCTTAACGCTGACTTTATAAAGACAGCAAGGGCAAAGGGTGTAAAAGAGCGTACGGTTATACATAAGCACGCACTTCGAAATGCATTGCTTCCTATTTTGACTGTAGTTGGGCAAACATTTGGACTCTTAGTCGCAGGTGCAGTAGTTATTGAAACTATTTTTAATATACCCGGAATTGGACAACTAGTATTAAACTCAATTCAAAGTAGAGATTATCCAGTTATTCAGGGAGTCATATTAATGGTGGCATTTTTCTATGTCATGATAAATTTAATCATTGATTTGTTATATATTCTAATTGATCCAAGAGTGGAATATTGATATGTATAGGGGAGATAAGATATTAAAGCCATGGAAAGTAAAATAGACCCTAATAAAATAAAAAGTAATCTTAAGAAGCAAGAAAGAACATTATTTATAAGACGTTTCTTTTCTAATAAATTAATGGTGACTGGTAGTATTATTATTGCTGCTTTACTCTTAATAACTATTTTTGGACCGCTGATAACTTCCTACGACCCATACGAAATGGTAGTAAATGACCGTTTACAAGCCCCCAGTGCTGAACATGTATTTGGCACGGATGATTTTGGACGTGATTTATTTACCCGAGTTGTTTACGGTGCACAAGTCTCTATATTGGTGGGCTTTGCTTCTGCTTTGTTTTCATCAATTATCGGGATGGCAGTTGGCTTGCTTGCTAGTTATTATCGGTTTTTGGATAATTTGCTCATGCGAATTTGTGATGGGCTTTTGTCATTTCCTGCCATTTTATTTGCTATTGCATTAATGGCTGTTTTGGGAGCAAAAACGGAGAATGTTATTATCGCTTTAACGATTGTGTTTTCACCTGAAATAGCACGTATTGTTCGGTCAAGGGCTTTGGTTGTTAGGGAAGAAACATACATTGAAGCCATTGAGGCCCAAGGTGCTAGTTCATTTCGAGTCATTTGGCGTCATATTGCACCAAACACTATTTCGCCACTGCTTGTAAAAGCTACTTTTGTATTTTCTGAAGCTGTTATTGTTGAAGCAACATTAAGTTTCTTAGGTGCAGGAATTCCTGCACCCGACCCTAGCTGGGGTAATATTTTATCTGATGGAAAGTTGGTTATTTATGATGCTTGGTGGATGACAGTGTTTCCTGGATTGTTTATTGTTTTTTCGGTTCTAGGCCTGAATCTACTTGGTGATGGTTTACGAGATTTAATCGACCCTCATTCCAATATTAGGAACTAGAATATTCCGTCATTATTTTATCGTCTGATAATGGGTTGTTAGAATTCAAAAGAAAGCAATAGTATATAGATGGGGGATTTATTACATGAATCAATCTCTTTTAGAAGTGAAAGAACTCAAAACGCATTTCAATACCGATAGAGGACGGGCTACCGCCATCGACGGAATAACCTTTCGTATTGAAGAAGGAGAAATATTGGGCGTTGTTGGGGAATCTGGTTGTGGGAAAAGTGTGACTGCGCAATCAATTTTGAGACTTTTCGACGAAAAATACACAGCTCAATATGAAGGAGATGTAATTCTCCGGGGGCAAAGTTTGTTTGAATTTACAGTTTCGGAAATGGAAAAGATCCGTGGCAATGAAATTTCAATGATTTTTCAGGATCCACTAAGTTCTCTGAATCCAGTTTTTACAATTGGGAATCAATTATCAGAAGCTATATTACTGCATCAAGGATTTTCAAAAAAAGAGGCTTATCAAAAGGCGGTAGACCTGTTGCGTATGACAGGGATTCCTTCCCCTGAAAAACGAGTGAATGAGTATCCCCATCAACTCTCAGGTGGTATGAGACAGCGTGTTATGATTTCAATGGCCTTGGCTTGTAAACCGAAATTACTTATTGCAGATGAACCCACAACAGCGTTGGATGTAACGATTCAGGCACAAATTCTGGATTTAATGCTCGATTTGAATAAAGATCTCGGAATGGCCGTTCTTTTTATTACACATGATCTCGGTGTTGTAGCGGAAATTTGTACTCGAGTTGTTGTAATGTATCTAGGACAAATTGTTGAAGAAGCGGACGTGGCAGATTTATTTAATACACCGTTACATCCATATACAAAAGGGTTGTTGAAGTCTATCCCTCAACTAGATGGCGATCGTTCAGAGAGGCTCAACGTAATTGGTGGAACAGTACCCTCTATAGGTGAGATACCGGGGGGGTGTAGGTTTGCAGCACGGTGCTCTTTTGCAACAGCTATTTGCAGAGAAACAGTGCCGGAATTACGTACATATGAAGGTAATCATCGGGCTCGATGTTGGCATTATGAAGAAATTATGAAAAGTGAAGAGGTGGATCATGTCAAATCAAACAGATGAACGGGTGAATCCCATTCTTGACGTTCAAGGTTTGAGAAAATATTTCTCTTCTAAAAAAACGTTCGGGAAATCTACTAATAAACAAGTTAAGGCAGTTGATGATGTTTCTTTTCAAATATTTAAAGGTGAAACGATGGGGCTCGTAGGTGAATCAGGCTGTGGGAAGAGTACAACTGGAAGGTCAATGTTAAGGATAATTGAGCCGTCATCGGGAAAAGTGATGTATGAGAATCAGGATATTTTAAAACTATCAAGTAAACAATTTCGCCGAGTCAAACAGGAAATGCAAATGGTCTTTCAAGATCCGTACTCTTCATTAAATCCCAGAAAACGAATAGGAGATACGTTGAAAGAGCCGCTTATAATCCATTCTATCGGGAATAGAAAAGAGTATACCGACCGTGTAATGGATATTTTAAATAAAGTAGGCCTTCGAACAGATCACTTTTATAGATACCCTCACGAATTCTCCGGTGGACAGCGACAACGCATTGGGCTTGCGAGAGCATTAGTTGCGAATCCAAAAGTTCTTATCTTGGATGAACCTGTTTCCGCACTTGATGTATCTATTCAATCGCAAATCATTAATTTGTTAGAGGAGTTGCAAGAAGAGTTTGGTTTGACGTTCCTGTTTATTGCTCATGATATGAGTGTCGTTCGGCATATTTCTGATCGAATTGGTGTTATGTACTTAGGGAAGATGATGGAAGAAGCACCAACGGATCGTTTATTTGCTAATCCACTTCATCCATACACACAAGCATTATTATCAGCTGTTCCGATAGCAAAAGTGGGGGTGAAAAAAGAACGAATCAGGCTTAAAGGCGAAATTCCATCTCCCTTAAACCCGCCATCAGGTTGCATCTTTCATACAAGATGCCCCTTTGCTATGGACATTTGTAAGGCCTCTGCCCCTGAAAAGAGAAATATGGGAAATGGACACACTGTCGCTTGTCATCTGTATAATGATAGATGTTAAGAGTTTAAGTGAATATGATATTCTAATATGGGAAAAGAGGATTACATGATGGAAATAAACTGGAAGAAAGAAGCAGAACTTCAAAAAGAGGCTTACTTAGATAAAACAATTGAATTTTTGAAGATTCCTAGTGTTTATGATGAGTCAACTATTACAGAAGGTGCCCCATTTGGTAAACCAATAGCAAAAGCGCTTGATTTTATACTAGATTACTGTCAAGAGCTCGGATTCAAAGTTCATAATGCAAATGGATATGCAGGGCATGCAGATTATGGAGAGGGGGAAGAGGTGGTTGGTATCCTTTGTCATATCGATGTAGTTCCGGCCGGAAATGACTGGACTTCGGAACCATTTCTTCCCGAAGTGCGTAATGGGAAATTGTATGGTCGTGGTTCTAATGATGATAAAGGTCCAACAATGGCTGCCGTTTTTGCATTAAAAATAATTAAAGAACAGGGGCTTTTGTTAAATAAACGAGTCCGTCTCATTTTTGGCACAGACGAAGAGAATGGAGAGTGGACGGGTTTAAAAAAGTATTTTGAAATGGAGCCTATGCCAACGATGGGGTTTACACCTGATGCTTATTTCCCTATCGTAACCACAGAAAAAGGTATCCTATCTTGTGAATTTACGCAATCTCCCCCTAAAAAGTCTTCGCAGGATTCAGATAATGGATGGATTTTAGAGTCATTTCAGGCTGGTGATAGATTAAATATGGTAGCGGATAACGTAAAGGTATTTTTGACAGGCGATCAGGATCCTTCGTCTGTTAAAACGCTATTCGAGGAATTCTTGGAAAACCGCAAATTGCAAGGTGCGATTGAAGTGGATGAAGAACGTGTATATTTGCAAATAATAGGAATATCACACCATGCAATGGAACCAAATAAAGGGTTAAATGCTGGATTAATGATGGTTCGTTTCCTTGAAAAGCTTCACTTGGATAAAAGGGCTACTCAGTTTATCGGGCTTATTTCAACCTACTTAGTAGATGGCTTTTTCGGTGAGAAGCTAAATATTTCAATAGAAGATAAGATTAGTGGAAAGCTAACTATCAACCCCGGCACTTTTAATTATAGTTATGATGGTTGTGCTCGTATAGGGTTAAGTATTCGCTATCCTGTAATAACAAACTTTGACGATGTTATGGAAAGGATAAAATCAGCATTACGCAAATACAACTTTGAGCTATCGACTAACTTTATCAATAAAAAACCACATCATGTCAATAAAGACCATGTTTTAGTAAAGACATTACAAAGGGTGTATGCAGAACAGACAGGAGAAGAGGCGGAACTTCTAGCAATAAGTGGAGGAACATACGGACGTGCGTTGGAGAGTGGTGTTGCTTTTGGACCTTATTTTCCGGGGGAAACTGACACTGCACATCAAAAAGACGAGAATATCAATCTTGATAATATGAATAAAGCAATGGCGATTTATGCACAAGCAATATATGAATTGGCCAAATGAGCATAGAAACATGACCAAACGAAATAATCGTAAAAATAAATTAAATTAAAAAATAAGAAGCCATGAAGTTTCATCTTACGATGGACTACATGGCTTCTTATTTCTATGGAAAAGAAAGAAATTACAATCAACCTTACTTATAATGCATTATTAGGTAGCGGCGGAGGGGATCGAACCCCCGACCTCACGGGTATGAACCGTGCGCTCTCGCCAGCTGAGCTACACCGCCAAAAATGAAGCAACAGAAAATATCATACAATAAAGTATGAAATGTGTCAATTGATTCCGCGGTAAAGTTACAAACTGTGCTTATGAGGAAAAAATTGCCGAAGCATACCTAGTATGGAGCAGAAGGCGGACAACCATTTATGAGTGAGTAGTCAGTCAAATGAATCGCTGTAGAAAATGTAGAACAGTGTTTGTCCCATTCTAATCAAGTCGAACGATTTTTTAAAACGCCTCCCTTGTTTTGACAAAAAAGCATTTTTAGATGTGCTTTAATTATTTAATAAAGAGGGAGGCCGGTTCGAATGATAAATTCCGTACCCGATTTAGGAAAGAAATCGATTGCTTTGGAAAAGCGGATCGTCTATAGAATGCGTAAATGGATATATGCACAATTGAAAATGATCTTAGTGGAAAGAGGTTGGCTTTTTTATATTGTTGGCTTTTTATTGGGACGAGCCGTTATTTTATCGGTTGTTTCTCCTTTTTCCATAGCGTTATTAGCAACAATTTGGGTCGTACATAAGAGAAAGTCAGTAAAAGTAATGCTTGCCATTTTAGGAGGGGCATTCAGTTATTCAATTAGTCAAGGTGTTTTTCTCTTCCTGGCAATGATTGTTTATTTGTTGTTGGCTAATTTGTTTCATAAGGTGAGAAACAAACAACTGATGGTTCCTTTAATTGTTTTTCTGTCCACATTAGCACCACGGTTGTTTTTATACTCGATTGATCGCACGCTTTCTTCATATGAATGGATGCTTATTTTTGTAGAGGGCGTATTAGGAGCCGTCCTAGTATTAATCTTTATGCAGAGCATTCCGTTAATATCACCAAAAAAGTATAAGCGGATGTTAAAAAATGAGGAAATTGTTTGTGCCATTATTTTAATTGCTTCAATCTTAACCGGAACAATTGGCTGGGAAATATATGGTGTTGCTGTAGAGCAAGTTTTCTCTCGTTATTTTGTCCTTTTATTATCCTTTGTTGGTGGGGCGGCCATTGGATCAACAGTAGGTGTCGTAGCGGGACTGATTTTATCACTTGCGAACGTTGCTAACTTATATCAAATGAGCTTACTTGCCTTTTCCGGGTTGCTGGGGGGCCTGTTAAAAGAAGGCAAGAAAGTTGGTGTGAGTGTTGGCTTACTTGTAGGAACATTCCTTGTCAGCATGTACGGAGATGCTTCTACATTAACGGTTTCCATTATGGAATCATTTACCGCTGTCCTATTATTTCTTTTAACACCGGCTAGCTGGTTTAAAAGTATATCGAGGTATATCCCGGGAACAGAAGAATATTCAAATGAACAAGAGCAATATTTACAGAAGGTTCGAAATGTGACGGCAAAGCGTGTTGAACAATTTTCCGATGTTTTTGAAGCGCTATCAAAAAGCTTTAATGCATCGGAAAATAATTCTTCCGAAACAGATCTGAGCGCACGGCGGGAAACAGATTATTTTTTAAGCCAAGTAACGGAGCGAACATGTCAGAAATGCTTTATGAAGGAACGTTGCTGGCAAAAACAATTTGATCACACATATACGCTAATGGAAGACTTAAAGGACAGCATGGCAGATGGGAACGAACCGGGGCACAAACAAGTCCGGGAGTTTGGGAATTATTGTGTGAAATCCAATAAAGTAATGGAGGCGATGAAAGAGGAGATTTCTTTTTTTGATGCGAACCAGAAGTTAAAAAAGCAAGTGATGGAAAGTAAACGACTAGTTGCTGATCAACTGCACGGTGTTTCCGAAGTAATGGATGACTTTGCCAGGGAGATTTTAAAAGAACGAGAACAGCATGAACAACAGGAAGCAGAAATCGTGAATGCATTAAAGCATATGGGAATTTATTTGGAAAAAATCGATATCTATCAATTGGAAAAAGGAAGTGTCGATATTGAAATGACCGTATTGTTTCAAGATTATCGAGGAGAAGGGGCGAAGTTAATAGCTCCGGTACTATCCGATATATTGAATGAAATGATTATCGTTAAAGAGGAGGAAATATCACCATACCCAAATGGCCCTTGTTATCTAGCTTTCGGTTCTGCGAAAGCGTATATTGTCGAGACAGGAATTGCGCATGCGGCAAAAGGTGGTGGTCTCATATCCGGTGACAGCTACACAACGATGGAGCTTGGAGAAGGAAAGTATGCACTTGCCATTAGTGATGGAATGGGTAACGGCAAAAGAGCGAAAGAAGAAAGCGAGGAAACGTTACGGCTGCTTCAGCAAATATTACAGACCGGGATTCCGGAAAAAGTAGCGATTAAGTCGATTAATTCGATATTAACGCTCCGCACGACGGATGAAATGTTTGCAACGCTTGACCTTGCAATGATTAATTTACATAACGCATCCGTCCGTTGCCTGAAGATTGGTTCTACACCTAGTTTTATAAAACGAGGAAGTAAAATAACGACTGTTGAAGCGGGAAATTTACCGATGGGGATTATCCAAGAATTTGATGTTGATATCGTTAGTGAACAATTAAAAGCAGGAGATTATTTAATTATGATGAGTGACGGGATTTTTGAAGCCCCGAAGCATATCGAAAATACGGATGTATGGATAAAACGGAAAATACGAGAAATGAAAACGGAAGATCCGCAAGAAATTGCTGATTTGTTGTTGGAGGAGGTTATTCGAACGAAAAGCGGGTCAATTGAAGATGATATGACAGTTCTCGTTGCAAAAGTAGAGAAAAACACACCAAAGTGGTCAACGGTTCCCGTTTATGAAAGTGTGAAAGCGCAATGAACTAAACCAATTATTCCCCTCCCTGCTGTCTTGCACGTTCATGTATACATTTCCCGCCGTTTGGTGAGGCTGTTAATGGAAGACTAGGAGGGGTTTTTGTGGAAAAAGGAACATTAAGGCAAATTTTATTAATTACGGACGGGTGTTCAAATAAAGGAGAAGACCCATCAATAACTGCATCTATTGCTTTCGAACAAGGAATCACTGTTAATGTAATTGGAATATTAAGTGATGAGACGGAAGAACCTGACGGACTACGAGAAGTGGAAGACATTGCTTTTTCAGGGGGCGGTGTCAGTCAAATTGTTTATAAGGAAACATTATCGCAAACGGTACAGATGGTGACAAAGCAGGCGATGACACAGACAATTCAAGGATTTGTCAATAAGGAATTGCGTCAAATACTCGGTCAAGGACAGGAGTTGGCAGATCTTGATCCCGAAAAACGTGGCGAGGTCATGGAAGTCGTAGAAGATATGGGTGAAACGTGTGATTTGGAAGTACTCGTATTAGTAGATACAAGTGCAAGCATGCATGATAAACTCGAGACGGTAAAAGAAGCACTTATCGATTTATCGATCAGCTTAAATGCACGAATCGGACAAAATAAATTTTCCATCTTCCGTTTTCCGGGAAGAAGAAAGGATATGGAACAGGTACTTAGGTGGTCGCCCAAGCTTGACTCGATTGCTACAGTATTTCCAAAGCTGTCCAGTGGAGGAATCACCCCGACCGGACCCGCAATAAAGGAAGCGATGTTTCAATTTGGCAAAAAAAGCTTACTAAGGAGCTTTAGAGATGACGAAGAATTCGAAGTGGAAGAAACATGGCATTGATATTCCATCAGGTACGAACGTTACGGGTAAGTGGTATCAAAAAACGTACCGAATAATAGAGAAAATAGGTGCGGGCGCTGTTGGTTCTGTCTACTTATGTACGATAAACGGAAGAAAAGCTGCATTAAAAATTAGCAAACAGGGAACATCAATGACAGTAGAAGTAAATGTATTAAAATCGCTGCAAAAGGTCCGAGAACATCATCTTGGACCTTATCTATTGGATACGGATGACTGGGAAGCACCATGGGGGGAAACGTACTCTTTTTATGTGATGGAATATATTGAAGGGGAAAGTATGGCTTCCTTTATACGAGGTAATGGAGCGGAATGGATTGGCGTATTTATGCTTCAGCTTCTGGATAAGTTAGATAGACTTCATCAAACCGGGTGGGTTTTTGGTGATTTAAAATTGGATAATATATTGATTGATCGCTCCTCTCCTAAAGTGCGGTTTGTGGATGTTGGAGGGACAACGCAAACAGGCAGGGCGATCAAGGAGTATACAGAGTTTTATGATCGGGGCTACTGGGGGCTGGGTTCCCGAAAAGCGGAACCAAGTTATGATTTATTTTCTTTGGTGATGGTTTTTTTAGCTGTTTTTTACCCGAATCACTTTCCGAAAACAACGACACCAGAACAAACCTTATTTACTAAAATAGATCGTGTTAAAGCACTTGTACCTTATCGTTATATGTTAAAAAAGGCAATCAGCGGAAAATATACATCCAGTGCACAGATGAAGCATGAGGTAGCTAGAATGATTGCCCAGCGGAGAAAGAAGACAGCCAAAGCGGGCGGTAAACAACAAACGCGTCTTGTCATTGTAGAGACCTTTCTCTTGTTATTAGCAGCAGCAGGTTATTATGCTTCATCCCTTCTACTACCATAATACGTGCATATATTATAGAATAGATTCAAACACTCCTTTTGAACGGCAAATATACGAAATACTTTCTGGTAAAAGAAGGGTCAAAATGAGAAAAGACGTATTATCCTTTATGGAAAAACACAACATATTACATAAGCATTCGACGGTTCTCATCGGTGTCTCTGGAGGGCCTGATTCCATGGCGCTTTTGCATTTCTATCACTCTATTCAATATGATTGGAAGTTGCGTCTTATCGCCCTTTCCGTAGATCATCAATTAAGGGGAGAGGAATCCCGGAAGGACTTGGAGTATGTCGAGCGAACATGTGCACAATGGAAAATTCCATTTATTAAAGCATCCGTCAACGTACCCGTTCACAAAAAGGAAAATAAATTAAGTACACAAGTTGCTGCCAGACAATTACGCTACCAGATATTTGAACAGCATATGGCTGATTGTAAAGGAGATTATTTAGCGCTCGGCCACCATGCAGATGATCAAGTGGAAACGATGCTGATGGAATGGATACGTTCCGCCAGCTCCAATGCTGTTTCTGGTATTCCTGTCAGTCGACCTTTTCAAAACGGTCTTCTTGTTCGTCCTTTTTTAGGTGTCACAAAAAATTCAATTTTACATTACTGTAAAGAAAAAAAGATTTTCCCTCGGACAGATCCTTCCAATGAGGATACAGTATACACAAGAAATTACATTCGGAAGCGCGTTATTCCTACTTTAATAGACCGAAATCCCAACATTCATCAGACGGTTCAGCATTTAAGTGAAACCTTACAGGAAGATGAAAAATTTTTGAAAAACGAAGCAGAAAAGTTTGTCGATCAAGTGATTGAATTCAAAAACAAGGAACGCAGCGCAACTTTTCAAATTAAGCCATTTAAATCCAGTCCCCGTCCTTTACAAAGGCGAGCCTTTCATCTAATATTAAACTATCTGTATAATGAATTGCCGGGGAAATTATCCTATATTCATGAGGAGATTTTTTTTACGTTGCTGGAAACAGAAGAAAGCAACCGAAAGCTTGACTTCCCGCATCAATTAACAATAGAAAAAGTGTATGATCAAATCTTTTGTTATTTCCCCACCCAAGATCGTATGTCTACAAGTTTTAAAGAAGAAGTACACATCCCAGGGGATATTTTATTGCCTGATGGACTTAAGTTCTGTGCGGTCTATACAGATCAGCCGGAAGAGGAAAATAAGAATACATATGTATGCAGTGCAAATGCTATTACGCTTCCGTTAATTGTTCGTACACGTAGAGATGGCGATCGTATGCGTCTCAGAGGGTTAAACGGCAGGAAGAAATTGAAGGACCTTTTTATTGACAGAAAGATTCCGCGTAATGAGCGAGATCGTCAGTTACTCGTAACGGACAGTAATGGAGAAATACTATGGGCAATTGGTTTGCAAAAAGCAAATCCGAAAAAAAAGGTTGAAAATTCGCCATACGTAAAGTTGAAAGTTACAAAAAGTGAAGAAACATGGGAGGAGTATCATGAATAATGATATAGAACAAGTCTTAATTTCTGAGGAAGATATTAAGAATAAATGCACAGAAATTGGCGAACAATTGACACAGGAGTACAGAGGGAGGTTTCCACTAGCTGTTGGCGTTCTTAAAGGGGCGATGCCTTTTATGTCTGATGTACTTCGTTATGTAGACACACATCTTGAAATGGATTTTATGGATGTATCGAGCTACGGAAGTGGTACTCGTTCTTCGGGTGAAGTGAAAATCGTAAAGGACCTTGACACAAAAGTCGAAGGACGTGACTTGTTAATTATAGAGGATATAATTGATAGTGGACTTACACTGGAATATTTGGTTGATTTATTTAAATACCGTAAAGCAAATTCAGTTAAAATAGTAACGCTATTGGATAAGCCTGAAGGGCGATCGGCAAACATTAAGGCTGATATCGTAGGATTTGAAGTCCCCAATGAGTTTGTTGTCGGGTACGGGTTAGATTATAATCAAAAATATCGAAACTTACCTTATATCGGTATTTTAAAACCTGAAATATATGGAGGAGAAAAAGCTTAATTTTGTATATGATGAGGAAAAAGATAACCAATTTTAATCGTTTGATGCCCCTAAATAAACTGTGGGCTGAAAAAAAGTTTTTATTAAGGGAAATTAGTTGTATTAACAGTTTTTACTATGGTACTATTGTTTGTAGTTTTTCTCGCTTGAGAGGAGGTAGGCAATGAATCGGGTTTTCCGAAGTATAATCTTTTACGCACTTATCTTTTTGGTTCTTATTGGCGTCATTCAGTTATTTAAAGGACAAAATGATCAGGCGGAAGAGTATAACGTTAAAGAATTTATGCAAGCATTAAATAATGGTGAAGTCGAAGAAATGACGATGGAACCAAAAAATAAAATAATACTTATTACCGGGACGTTGGAAAAAGGCGACAAGCCCTTTATTACACAGATTCCGGAAAACACAGACATTGTTGCTTCAATATATGATCAGGCGCAGGAGCAAAGCGTGTTGAAGGTGGCACAAGAAGAACAACCAAGTGCATTTGTCAACTTCCTGACGATGATGCTGCCATTTCTGATAATCGGATTGATCTTCTTCTTTATCTTTACTCGTGCCCAAGGTGGCGGCGGTGGCGGCCGTGTCATGAATTTTGGTAAGAGTAAGGCGAAATTATATAATGAAGAAAAAGAAAAGGTGCGTTTTGATGATGTAGCCGGAGCGGATGAAGAAAAGCAGGAGCTTGTTGAAGTTGTTGAGTTTTTAAAAGATCCGCGAAAGTTTACCAAGGTTGGGGCAAGTATTCCAAAAGGTGTCCTTTTAGTTGGCCCTCCTGGTACAGGTAAAACGTTGCTTGCCCGTGCAGTTGCAGGAGAAGCGGGAACGCCGTTTTTCTCCATTAGTGGTTCCGATTTTGTTGAAATGTTTGTCGGTGTTGGTGCATCACGTGTGCGTGATCTATTTGAGAATGCGAAAAAGAATTCTCCATGTATTATATTTATTGACGAGATCGATGCAGTTGGTAGACAGCGTGGCGCCGGTTTAGGGGGCGGCCATGATGAGCGTGAACAAACTTTGAATCAGCTTCTTGTAGAGATGGATGGGTTTGGTGAAAACGAAGGTATCATCATGATTGCAGCAACGAACAGACCAGACATTCTCGACCCAGCATTACTGCGTCCAGGTCGTTTTGATCGTCAAATCACAGTTGATCGTCCGGATGTTAAGGGAAGAGAAGAAGTACTAAAAGTACATGCCAGAAATAAGCCGTTAGCGGAAGATGTCAATATTAAAACGATCGCAATGCGCACCCCTGGGTTTTCCGGAGCCGATTTGGAGAACTTACTGAATGAGGCTGCACTTGTTACTGCCCGACATAATAAAAAAGTGATTACGATGCTTGAAGTGGATGAGGCTATTGACCGTGTTATTGCTGGTCCGGCTAAGAAGAGCAGAGTAATATCGGAAAAAGAACGAAAAATTGTCGCCCATCATGAAAGTGGACATACGGTAATTGGTATGGTGTTGGATGATGCAGATACCGTACATAAGGTAACGATTGTTCCTCGGGGGCAAGCTGGCGGATATGCAGTTATGCTTCCTAAAGAAGATCGTTACATTGTTACGAAACCTGAATTATTTGATAAAATCACCGGATTACTGGGCGGCCGTGTAGCCGAAGAATTAATTTTTGGTGAAGGACATGTAAGTACAGGAGCATCTAATGATTTTCAACGTGCTACAAATATCGCAAATAAGATGGTTACGGAATTTGGCATGAGTGAAAAAATTGGTCCTACGCAATTTACTGGTGGAGGCGGAGATCCATTTCTAGGTCGTGATCTTCACAGTGAACAGAATTATAGTGATGCGATTGCACATGAAATTGATCAGGAAATGCAAGGCATTATTAACTACTGTTACGATCGGGCGAAAAGAATTCTTACAGAACATAAGGATAAGCTCGAGCTAATTGCAGAAACATTGCTTGAAGTGGAAACACTTGATGCAGAGCAAATTAAGTCACTTTTTGAAAAAGGTGTCATGCCGGTATTAAAAGAAACAGACGAGGAAGAGGCAGAAGCTGAGGAGAATTCGGAAGCTCCATCATCCACTGATGATGAAAAAGATGTGAAAGTAAACATCCATTCAAAAGATGAAAAAGCTAAACCAGAGTCCTATGACGATGCAAAACAAAAAGCAGATGAGAAGTATAAGAAAAAACATGAAGACGAAGAAGAGATAGATGAAAAACAGGACGAAAAGCAAGAAGAAAATCAGAACGATAAAAAAGAAGATTAACAAAGCTGAGACATAAACACCTTAGTTAAGAAAATCCGAACAATGATACAAATTCTTGCCTGGAATTTGTATCTGTTCGGATTTTTTGTTTCGTATTAGAGATAAACTGTGGCGTAGCTTCAGATAGTAGCTGTCTTACCGCTACGGAAATATACTACACTTTTCGCGGGCGTCTGGTGAGCCTCCGACGAGCAGGACGCACTAGCACATCTGTACGTCGAAGGCTTATCGCGAGCCCGCGGAAAAGAAGACACCGTGAATGCGAATGCATGAACGGATGTCGCACTTGTGCCCTGTGGGTGAAAGCGAAATGTACTTTAGGAGCGTTTTATTATGCTCAACTAGAAGTTTCTAGCTGCGTCGCAGACTACAACAGCTACGTATCGAGATACAGTCGTTTGAAAAGTAGCGTTTTAACTTTTCTGTCCTGTAATGGTTTGTTTTTAGTGAGGGTTTTTTATCAAAGCTAGTTTCCGTAACAGGACACACATAAATATCTAAATTCCAAATTCCACTATTACTGGAACGCTTGCACTTTTTACACCAACTGGCCTTTCCTTTTTTTAATCCGAATTGGATTGTGGTATATTTATGAAGTATATGTAGATAGATAATTGTATGGAAGGTCGGGTAAACGATGATATTTGTACTTGATACGGGGAATACGAACACTGTACTTGGTGTGTTTGAGAATAGAGAATTAATACATGAGTGGCGAATAAAAACCGATCGGTATAAAACTGAAGATGAATTTGGCATATTAATAAAATCGTTATTTGAACATCGCGGAATTCGATTTTCTGATATAAAAGGAATTATCATTTCTTCTGTTGTACCTCCTATTATGATAGCATTGGAAAAAATGTGTGCTATTTATTTTGGTATTAAACCACTAATCATAGGAAAAGACGATGTGAAATCCTGCTTAGGGATGGACTACCCTCATCCAGAGGAAATAGGTGCAGACCGGATTGTAAATGCTGTCGGTGCCGTAGAGGATTATGGCGCTCCTCTAATTATTATTGACTTTGGGACTGCTACAACGTATTGTTCCATTAATGAATATGAGCAGTATAGTGGCGGTATTATTTCCCCGGGAATAAAGATTTCCATGGAAGCATTATATCAAAAGGCATCTAAGTTACCGAAGATTGAAATTCAAGCACCGAAGCAGGTGATTGGAACTTCTACCGTTGAAGCGATGCAATCCGGTGTTTTTTACGGTTATGTTGCCCAGGTAGACGGGATTGTTACACGGATGAAGCACCAGACGGGTAGACAACCAAAGGTGATTGCAACGGGTGGGTTGGCTTCCTTAATTTCCGATGCGTCCGAAACAGTTGATATTGTTGACCCGCATTTAACGTTGAAAGGGTTATATTTAATTTACGAGAAAAACATGAAATAATAAAGGAGCATGAATATGTTTGATTATTTAATCAAGACTACGGCATATTCCGGGATGGTACGCGCGTATGCATGTGTATCCACCCATACCGTAAAGGAAGCGCAGAACAGGCAAGATACATGGGCGACGGCTACTGCAGCACTTGGCCGCACGCTAACTATATCCGCGCTTATGGGTGCCATGTTAAAAAATGACAATTCTCTTACAGTTAAGCTAGAAGGGAACGGCCCGATTGGAGCGATTATTGCAGATGCCAATGCGAAAGGAGAAATTCGCGGGTATGTTTTGCACCCGCATGTCGACTTTGACCTGAATGAAAAAGGGAAGTTGGATGTACGCCGGGCCGTCGGAACAGAAGGTAGCTTAAGTGTTGTAAAAGATCTTGGGTTAAAAGATTACTTTACTGGACAGGTACCGATTGTCTCCGGTGAAGTTAGTGAAGACTTCACGTATTACTTTTCCAATTCCGAACAAGTACCATCTGCGGTCGGAGCGGGTGTGCTCGTAAATCCGGACCATACGGTACTAGCGGCAGGTGGCTTTATTGTACAACTGATGCCTGGAGCGACGGACGAAGTGATTGAGAAGCTGGAGAAGCAAATTGAAAATTTCCCGGCAATTTCGGCTTTAATTAAAGACGGCTATACGCCTGAACAAATGTTGGAGCAACTATTTGCCGATGAAGAACTGATCATTCATGAACAACTCCCGTTAAGCTTTCGTTGCAAATGTTCCAAAGAGCGAATTAAAAATGCGATCATTGGCTTGGGTGATGAAGAAATAGACAAAATGATTACCGAAGATCATGGTGCCGAGGCAACATGCCATTTTTGCAATGAGGTATATCGGTTAACAGAAAGTGAATTAGAAGCACTGAAGCATAATAAATAGACTAAGGATGAACCGGGGGAAGACGAGCTCATGCCTAAAAAACTATTATTAAGCATTATTCTTACGTTAATTGTTCTGAATATCGTAACACTGCTCCTTTGGAAAAAAAGTGATAATGTTGCATTGGACGATTTGGAAAAAACGATTAACCGTAAAGATCCAGTAGCTGTGGTCGGAAAAAAGAAGGTGACCTATGAAGACTGGATGGAAACACTTCGTGATCGTTATGGCAAAGCAGAACTGGAAGAAATGATTAATCAGTCTGTTGTCCGGCAACTCGCTAAGGAAAATAAAATAAAAGTAGATAAAAAAGTAATTGAGTTTGAGTTGGCGAATATAATGACAACACAAGGTGTGCTGACAAAGGAAGAAATGAAGGCTGCCGAAGAAAAATGGCGAAAAAATATTACTCATCGGTACAAGCAGGAGGCGCTGTTGACGAAAGATATCCGTGTCACCGAAGAGGAAGTGGAAGCCTATTACGAGGAGTACGCGAATCAATACAGCTTTTCCGAATCCGTACAAATCTCCCATATTACAGTAGATGGTATGGAAACTGCAGAGAAAGTAATGGAGGAGCTGAACCAAGGTGCTTCGTTTCCTTTGCTGGCACTAGAATATTCTAGTGATGAGGCGACCAGACAAAATGGCGGCTACATGGGTTACCTAGATATCTCAAGTGATCATCTTTTGCCAAGCTATAAAGAAGCGATAATAAATATGGAGGAAAATACGCACAGTTCACCGGTTAAATTAGGAGATGAGGCTGCTATTATTTATTTGCATCGTCATTTGCCGGAAATTAAATTTACATATGAAGAAATAAAACCATACATTCAAAATGAGCTAGCATTAAAGAAAAAAGGCCAGACGTTGGATGCGGGAATTTTATGGAATGAATTAGAAATAGATTGGATATATGAATAATAAAAAACAAGATGTGGTATGGATAACCTATCTTGTTTTTATTTTTCTGAAATAACGGTTGACAAATCGGTATGAAAAGCGTACATTATTGATAAGTGATAAATCCTATAAACTTACTAGGAATTAGGAGGCGGTTTTAATGAAAATTACAAATAATGTGGCGGAACTAATTGGAGAGACGCCAATTGTGAAATTAAACCATACAGGAGATTCGGACAGTGCCGATATTTATGTGAAATTAGAGTATATGAATCCAGGTAGTTCCGTTAAAGATCGAATTGCTCTTGCGATGATCGAGGCAGCAGAAGACGATGGAACGTTAAAAGAAGGCGACACTATCGTTGAGCCAACGAGTGGAAATACAGGGATTGGCTTGGCGATGGTAGCAGCTGCCAAAGGATATAAATTAATTGTTACAATGCCCGATACAATGAGTAAAGAACGCCGTAACTTGCTGCGTGCTTTTGGAGCGGAAATTGTTTTGACACCGGGTTCTGGTGGGATGCAAGGTGCAGTGGACAAAGCGGAAGAATTAAAAAAAGCGCATGATTACTTTATGCCACAGCAATTTAATAATGAGGCCAATCCTAAAATTCATGAAGAAACAACAGGTAAAGAGATTGTAGAACAGATGAAAGATGGATTGGATGGATTTGTAGCTGGAATCGGAACCGGTGGTACGATTACTGGAGCGGGTAAAATTTTAAAGGAACATTTCAAAGATATAGCGATTTATGCTGTAGAACCGGAAGATTCAGCTATTCTTTCAGGCAATAAACCAGGGCCACATAAAATTCAAGGAATCGGTGCAAATTTTATCCCTAAAGTATTGGATACAGAAATTTATGATGAGGTTTTACCTATAGCCAACGACGAAGCCTTTGAAACGTCCAGAGAAGTAGCAAAGGCAGAAGGGATTTTGGGAGGAATATCTGCAGGCGCGGCGATTGCAGCAGCGAAAAAGGCAGCGAAACAGCTTGGTAAAGGCAAGAAAGTGCTCGCTATACTCCCAGATAATGGTGAAAGATATTTATCTACACCGTTGTACCAATTTGATGAAGAATAAAATAAAATGTAGATTAAAATAGAGCGGCTAATGATGCCGTTCTATTTTTCATGCAAAAACATAAAGAAGACCATCGTGTAGAACTTGTGATGGTTATCTTGTTATTTTGGGTCATAAATGGTTATTCTAAACTTCAAGAGCTAAAGCAATTTTTCATGCATTAACGGGCTGTAGTGCCCCCCCACTGAATGATGTTTCACTTTATGGTACGATGATGATGGAGTTAGTTATATTTTTCTTGGAAAGATAGGAGACTATAAAATTTTGAGCATAGCTCTGTAGCTTAATGGAAGAAGGGTTTTTGATGCTGCTAAAAACAAAGAAGCAAACATATGACTTACAAACAAATACACATATTATGGGTATATTAAACGTTACTCCAGATTCATTTTCAGATGGTGGAAAGTTTATATCTCAGGACGAAGCAATAAAGCAAGCGGTATTAATGGAAAAACAAGGTGCACATATGATTGATGTTGGTGGGGAATCGACACGCCCCGGTCATGAACCGGTTGCTGCAAATGAAGAGCTGGACAGAGTTATTCCAGTGATCAAAGCAATAAGAGAAAAGGTGAATGTTCCAATTTCCATTGATACGTATCGAGCCGAAACAGCGAGACAAGCTATAGAAGCAGGTGCGGATATAATTAATGATATTTGGGGCGCAAAAAAGGATCCGGAAATGGCGGCAGTTGCAGCAGAATTTCAGGTTCCTATTATTTTAATGCATAACCGTACAAATAAACAGTATGGATCGTTGCTGGAAGATATGAAAAACGATTTGCGTAAGAGCGTTGAAATCGCACTTAATGCAGGAGTGGCAAAGGATAATATCATCCTTGATCCAGGTATAGGCTTTGCTAAGACAGTGGAGCACAATTTTTTAGTAATGAATGAATTAGAAAAAATAAGTGCACTTGGATTTCCCTTGTTACTCGGTGCTTCACGTAAATCTTTTATCGGCCATGTGCTTGATGTACCTGCCGATGCCCGTGATAATGGAACAGGAGCAACTACTTGTTTGGGTATTGTTAAAGGGGCGAATATTGTTCGTGTACATGATGTAAAGATGAATGTTGAGTTAGTGAAAATGATGGACGCCATGCTGAAAAGGGGTAAGTTAAATACTAAATGGATAAAATAACTTTGAATAATATGCAATTTTATGGTTATCATGGCTTATTTCCAGAAGAAAATAAACTAGGACAGCGTTATAATGTCGACGCGGTGTTACATGTGTCCTTGAAAAAGCCAGGGACTACGGACGATATGAACGACTCGATAGATTATGGCCATGTATATCAAGTTGTCCAACAAGTTGTAGAGGGTAAAGCGAAAAATTTAATCGAAGCGGTAGCAGAATTAATAGCGACACGACTACTAGAAACATTCGATAAGTTAGAGGCATGTACGGTGAAGGTGGTCAAGCCGGACCCACCTATTTCCGGTCACTATGATTCAGTTGCTGTAGAAATATATAGGGAGAGGAAAAAATGAATGAAGCATTTATTGCTCTTGGCACGAATATTGAACCGAGAGAACAGCATTTAAATAGCGCAATCGCAACACTCTCCAACAATTGCTCGCTGGCAATTAAAATGAAATCCTCTATTTATGAAACTGCGCCGGTCGGCTTTTTGGATCAAGCGGATTTTTTAAATATGGTTATCCACGTCTCCACCGCACTTTCCGCGGAAGACTTGCTTGATGCTTGTCAGGCGGTTGAAAACGAACTAGGAAGAAAACGAACGATACGAAATGGACCGAGAACCATTGATCTTGACATCGTATTATTTAATCAAGAAACTATACAAACAAATCGCTTAACTGTCCCGCATCCAAGGATGAATGAACGAGCATTTGTTTTAGTTCCGCTTAATGAAATAGCCGCTGATTTTGTTCTCCCGGATAATCAAACATGTGTAAAGGAACTGTTGAAGGCATTGCCACTCGAACAAAAAGATGATATATCATTGTGGAAAAAAGAAATAGCCGAACATTAAAACTTCATGAAGAGCATATATCAATCGAATTCGGTACGTTGGCGTGGTAAAATAACTCAAGTGCTTTAAATTTGCCAGATAAGTATTGTATTTGAAATCAAATTACGAAGTGTCGTTTTGTATGAAGCGGGTTTCATACGAAAGGCGGATTATTCAATCTCTGTAACTATGCCAACAAGTTAGAATCAGTAATGAGCACTTTATAATTTGTAGTGGGAGACCATATTGGAAATTCGGCTCCTTGATTGTGTATGATGGATGTATAATTTGGATTAAATAAATGACGGAGTGATGAGCAGTGTCGGAAGAATTAAATGACCATATGAAAGTGCGGCGAGAAAAACTAGCTGCGTATAAAGAACAGGGCCTAAACCCTTTTGGTGAAAAATTTACAAGGACCCATCTTGCAAAAGAATTGCATCAGGCTTATGAGTCTTTGGACAAGGAAGATCTCGCAGACAAGTCAATACAGGTGACCATTGCTGGCAGAGTAATGACGAAACGCGGAAAAGGAAAGGTTGGCTTTGCACACATCCAGGATGCTAGTGGACAAATTCAACTATATGTAAGAAAAGATGAGATTGGCGAAGCGGCTTACGAAATTTTTAAAACTATCGATATCGGTGACATTGTAGGGGTAACCGGATTAATGTTTAAAACGAATGTCGGGGAATTGTCCGTTCAAGCGAAGGAATTTCAATTACTGACAAAGTCGTTGCGCCCATTGCCGGAGAAATACCATGGGCTGAAAGATATCGAACAACGGTATCGTCAGCGTTATTTGGATTTGATAACGAACTTGGATAGTAGGAAAACATTCATTATGCGAAGTAAGATTATTCAATCCATGCGTCGCTATCTGGATGATCAAGGATTTCTGGAAGTGGAGACGCCGATGCTGCACGCTATCCCCGGTGGAGCTTCCGCACGTCCGTTCGAAACACATCATAACGCATTGGACGTCCCATTATATATGCGAATAGCGATAGAGCTGCATTTAAAACGGCTTATCGTAGGTGGGATGGAAAAGGTTTACGAAATTGGACGAGTTTTCCGAAACGAGGGAGTTTCAACAAGACATAATCCGGAATTTACAATGATAGAGTTGTATGAAGCATATGCTGATTTTCACGATATTATGGAATTGACGGAAAATGCTATTGCTCACATTGCTAAGGAAGTTGTGGGAGAAACAACGATTATGTATGGAGATTATGAAGTTAATCTCGAGCCTAAATGGAAAAGGCTTCATATGGTAGATGCGGTGAAAGAACATACAGGTGTAGACTTCTGGGAAAACATGGGTGATGAAGAAGCGAAAACAATTGCGAAAGATCATGGTGTTCAAATAACTAACACTATGACATTTGGTCATATCGTAAACGAATTTTTTGAACAAAAAGTTGAAGATAAGTTAATACAGCCTACGTTTATCTATGGCCATCCAGTAGAAATATCGCCTTTAGCAAAAATGAGCAAGGAAGACAATCGTTTTACCGATCGATTTGAGTTATTTATTGTCGGACGTGAACATGCGAATGCCTTTAGTGAGTTGAATGACCCAATTGATCAGCGAGAGCGCTTCGAAGCACAAGTGCAAGAAAGAGAAGAAGGAAATGATGAAGCGCATCTTATGGATGAAGACTTTCTGGAATCTCTAGAGTATGGCATGCCACCAACAGGTGGTCTTGGGATAGGGATTGACCGTCTTGTTATGCTCTTGACGAATGCTCCTTCTATTAGAGATGTACTGTTATTTCCGCAAATGCGTAACAAGTAAAAAAACGGAAATTTATAGTTGGCAAATGCCACATGTACGTGTTCAAATAGAAATGTGTCTATGCCTTGGTCATGATAGATCGATCAAGGCAAAAGACTTACTCATGTGCGCCTTGCATATCCTTGGAGAGGGTATACACAATGGCTACTTTGTAAAAGATTATTCAAAAGCGTCACTACCTCAAATCTAAGTGGTTACAAAAAAGCAGCGGTCTCAACTGGATGAGTCGAGATTATCCAGTGTAATCTAGCCCGCTAAAAAATATGGGTTTGACCACATTTCAAGCAGTCTTATTTACTTGTTTATTAATGGCTATATGAGGGAAAATTATGGGATGGATGATCTTTTTAAAATAACTTTGTAAATATAGTTGACTTAAGTTATTTGCCATGCTATATTTATTAGCGTTGTAAAAATACAACCAAGTACACAGCAAAAGAAAAAAAGTTTTTCTGAAATAATGATTGACTTTCTATTTATCGCTGTGTTATATTATAAAAGTCGCCATTTTGGTGGTCGACATAATTTGCTCCTTGAAAACTGAACAAAACAACTCGTATGTCAGAGTGAAAAACACCTCCGTGTTTTTCCTCTACAAGTCAGATCTTTCTATTAAGGAAGCTGACTATAAATGAAACAAGCTAAGATATAAAGGTGATTAACCGGTGTTAATCATCGCACAAACTTTTATGGAGAGTTTGATCTTGGCTCAGGACGAACGCTGGCGGCGTGCCTAATACATGCAAGTCGAGCGCGGGAAGCAGGCGGAATCCTTCGGGAGGAAGCCTGTGGAACGAGCGGCGGATGGGTGAGTAACACGTAGGCAACCTGCCTGCAAGACCGGGATAACTCGCGGAAACGCGAGCTAATACCGGATGATCCGAGTAATCTCCTGATTGCTCGGTAAAAGGCGGCATTAGCTGTCACTTGCAGATGGGCCTGCGGCGCATTAGCTAGTTGGTAGGATAACAGCCTACCAAGGCAACGATGCGTAGCCGACCTGAGAGGGTGATCGGCCACACTGGGACTGAGACACG
>NZ_JBPYCR010000029.1:0-43228 GCF_051846915.1 Virgibacillus sp. W0181 | reverse complement strand
CACGGAAATCCTGTGCCCGCGCAACATGTGTATGCTTCGCGATGTCAATTCCAATAATTAAAGTTTTGTCTGTTAGTTGTAAGATCTTTTCGTTTTGTTTATAATTCATGATAGTCCTCCTTGGTTTGTTTAAGGGTCCTTTTGCTAGCTAGCTGCGGACACCTCGTATCATACCAAGGGGACATTTTTTATTCAATCCTCATTTTGCTTCATTACAGGAATGCTTTCTTCCTTTTTAAAAAATCTCCTGTCTTAATGTTTTCATTAAAACAGGAGGAATGTATGTGAAGTCTTTTCTGTTACTTATTTAAATTGTAAAAAGCACTCAAGCCAGCATATTCACCCATACCAGCTAATTCGTCTTCGATACGAAGCAACTGGTTATACTTTGCTACCCGGTCGGTTCGGGACGGAGCACCTGTCTTAATTTGTCCAGCATTTGAAGCAACCGCAATATCTGCAATGGTAGCATCTTCCGTATCACCTGAGCGATGGGAAATAACATTTGTGTAACCGGCACGCTTAGCCATTTCAATTGCTTCAAATGTTTCCGTCAATGTCCCAATTTGGTTTACTTTTACTAATATTGAATTGCCGACCCCTTGTTCAATTCCTTGAGCCAGTTTTTCTGTGTTCGTTACGAATAAATCATCACCAACGAGTTGCACTCGGTCTCCAAGTCGATCTGTTAAAAGTTTATGTCCTTCCCAATCATTTTCATCAAGTCCATCTTCAATGGATTTAATCGGATACTTATTTACCATTTCCTCATACCAATCAACCATTTCAGTAGACGAACGGACAATCCCTTCTCCTTTAAGCTCATACTTTCCATCCTGATAAAATTCTGAAGAAGCGACGTCCATGGCAAGCTGAACTTCTTCACCAGGCTTGTATCCCGCTGCTTCAATTGCTTCCATAATAGTTTGCAAGGCTTCTTCATTGGATTTTAAATTCGGTGCAAAGCCACCTTCATCGCCTACTGACGTGTTATAACCTTTTTCTTTCAACACGTTTTTTAAAGCGTGGAATATTTCCGTACCGGTACGCAATGCTTCTTGAAATGTCGACGCGGCCACAGGCATAATCATAAATTCTTGAATATCGACATTATTATCCGCATGCTCTCCACCATTTAAAATATTCATCATTGGAACTGGTAATGTTTTTGCATTAAATCCACCTAAATAGTTATACAACGGGAGTTCAAGATAGGCCGACGCTGCATGTGCTGCTGCCATCGATACACCTAAAATAGCATTTGCACCAAGTCTGCCTTTATTGTTTGTGCCGTCAAGCTCAATCATAAGACGATCGATAACATTTTGTCTTGTAACATCAACTCCTAATAATTCCGGAGCGATCACTTCATTTATATTTTCTACCGCTTTTAAAACGCCTTTTCCCATGTAACGGTTTTTATCGCCGTCACGCAATTCAACGGCCTCGTGTTCACCTGTTGAAGCTCCACTTGGTACCAAAGCTGCACCAAAAGCGCCCGAATCAGTAATGATTTCTACTTCGACTGTCGGGTTTCCTCTAGAATCCAATACTTCTCGACCATAAACATCTGTAATATATGGCATTTGAATCTCTCCCTTTTATGTATGTTTTTTTACCTATATTCGATCAGTTACTGCTTTTTTTCAACTAACGATTCCCCGGTCATTTCATCAGGTTTTTCCAATCCGAGTAAATCGAGCAAGGTTGGAGACAAATCAGCTAAAATACCATTATTACGTAGCGTGACCCCTTCTTTTGTAACGATCACTGGAACCGGATTTGTCGTATGAGCGGTCATCGGGTTGCCATCCATTGTTACAACTTCATCTGAATTGCCATGATCTGCCGTAATAATCGCATGTCCGTCCAGACTTACTATTTTGTCCACAATTTTACCTAAACATTCATCAACGACTTCTACTGCCCGTATCGTCGGTTCCAGCTTGCCGGAATGGCCAACCATATCCGGATTAGCAAGATTCAAAATGATTGCTTCGTGCTGCCCAGCATCCAATTCAGCTAGTAAAGCATCAGTTACTTCATAGGCACTCATTTCCGGTTGCAAGTCATACGTCGCAACCTTTGGAGAATCAATTAATATTCGTTTCTCCCCCGGAAATTCCTTTTCACGTCCCCCGCTCATAAAAAATGTAACATGTGGATATTTTTCTGTTTCGGCAATCCTTAATTGCTTCAATCCGTGTTGGGCAAGCACTTCTCCAACCGTATTATCCAAATTCACCGGTTTGTAGGCAACATAACCATCCACCGTTTCACTGAAATCAGTAAGCATTACAAAATCCAGATCTTTCGGTACGGCCGGGCCTCGGTCAAAATCGTGAAAATCGTTATCAGCAAATGTGCGGGAAATTTGAATTGCTCGGTCCGGTCGGAAATTATAAAAAATAATTGAATCACCATCTTGGACTGTGCCAATCGGCTCGTCATCTTCATTTATTAGCACACTTGGAATAACAAATTCATCGTAAATCTCATTTGCATAAGAATCGTTAATTAATGCATGTGCATCTTTGTATCTCGGTCCGTCTCCGTAAACGATCGCATCATATGTTTTTTTGACTCGATCCCATCGTCTATCGCGATCCATGGAATAATACCTGCCGGAAATTGTTGCAAACTGTCCAACACCGAGCTCTTTCATTTTGTCTTCCGTCTGTTTAATATACGTAAGTGCCGTTTGCGGGCCGACATCCCTGCCATCCAAGAAAGCATGGACATATACGCTTTCTACTTGCTGCTCTTTTGCGAGTTTTAGTAGTGCAAACAAATGATCAATATGGCTATGAACACCACCATCTGATAAAAGTCCGAACAAATGAACCGCTTTATCATTTGCTTTTGCTTGCTGCATCGACTTAATAAATGCTTGTTTTTCAAAAAATTCGCCTGTTTCAATCGATAAGTTGACTCTTGTTAAACTTTGATAAACAATTCGACCAGCACCGATATTCAAATGTCCGACCTCTGAATTGCCCATTTGTCCTTCTGGCAGACCAACAGCCGACCCGCAAGCTTGCAGTTGACTGTGCGGATACATATTCCAATAACGGTCAAAATTTGGTTTATTCGCCTGTTTGACTGCATTCCCTATTTCCTCGTCACGCAAAGCAAAACCATCTAATATAATTAATGCAGCTAACTTACTCATGCTGTAAACCAGCCTCCACTAACTGTAAGAATGAGGAAGCTTCCAAACTTGCACCACCGACTAACGCGCCATCAATATCACGCTGTGTCAATAGTTCCTTAATATTGCCCGGCTTCACACTGCCGCCATATTGGATAACAACTTTTTCAGCGGTTTCATCGGTCGTTAATCTGGCAACCGTTTCCCGAATAAATGCGCATACTTCATTCGCCTGTTCACTAGAAGCTGTTTTACCAGTACCTATCGCCCATATCGGTTCGTAAGCAATGATCGTTTTGCCAACCTGATCACGCGATAAACCTCTTAAAGCTTGTTCCACTTGGTGTCCAACTACCTTGTTTGTATCATTCGCTTCTCTTTGTGCTAACGTTTCGCCGACACAAACAATTGGAGCGAGTCCATGATCAAAAGCAGCAATTACTTTTTTATTTACGGTTTCATCCGTTTCATTAAAATATTCCCGACGTTCGGAATGACCGATAATAACATGTGAAACTCCGATATCTCTTAGCATGATAGGGCTCACTTCTCCCGTAAACGCACCACTTGCTTCCTCGTGCATCGTTTGTGCAGCTACCTTTATTCCACTGTTTTCTGCTATTTGTACCATATTTGATAAATAAGGAAATGGTGCACAAACAATTGCTTCTGTATGCTGATCCAACCGAATATCATTCACGACCGATTCCATGAAAGCTTCTGCTTCAGCTAATGTTTTATTCATCTTCCAATTACCTGCTATTACTCTGTTTCGCATTGTATCACCTCTAAAAGTTATTTATCATCCAGTGCTTGGACACCCGGAAGTACTTTCCCTTCCATAAACTCAAGTGACGCTCCACCACCAGTGGAAATATGATTCATCCGTTCCGAAAGCGCAAATTTCTCTACAGCCGCAGCGGAATCACCACCGCCGATGACCGTATATCCTTCTGTTTCACCTAAAGCTTCAGCCACTTCTTTCGTTCCTCCGGCAAAAGCATTAATTTCAAACACACCCATAGGCCCATTCCATATAACAAGTTTTGATTGTAAAATCACATCACGAAATGCTTCTCTTGATTTTGGGCCAATATCAAGACCAAGCCAACCTTCAGGAATGTTATCGATCGAGACAATTTTACTATCGGCCGCTGCATCGAACTTGTCTGCAACAACTGCATCTTCTTGCATAATAAAACGAACACCTTTTGATTCTGCTTTTTCCATAAATGTCTTTGCGAGTTCCATTTTATCTGCTTCAAGCAAGGAATTGCCGATTTCATATCCTTTTGCTTTTAAAAAGGTATAGGCCAAGCCGCCACCAATGATTAAGTTATCCACTTTATCCAACAGGTTGTCGATCACGTCAATTTTATCTTTCACTTTTGATCCGCCAATAATTGCTGTGAATGGTCTGTCAGGGTTTTTAAGCGCTTTACCTAGAACATCGATTTCTTTTTCCATTAGAAAACCGGCTGCTGCCGGCAATCTTTCAGCAACACCTGCTGTAGAAGCATGTGCGCGATGTGCCGTTCCAAATGCATCATTGACATACACATCTGCCATATTCGCAAAAGCCTTTACTAATTGCGGATCATTTACTTCTTCCCCTTGCTCAAAACGTACATTTTCCAGCAACAAAACATTTCCATCATCCAGACGGGAAATGGCTTCATCAACTTCTTTTCCATACACCGTATCCGTTTTCAATATTTCTTTTCCGCTCAATTCACTTAATTGTTTTGCAACGGCGTCAAGTCGTAACTCCTCTACTACTTCGCCTTTTGGACGACCAAGGTGTGATGCAAGTATCACTTTTGCACCTTGATCTGTTAAGTAATTGATCGTCGGTAAAGCCGCTTGAATCCTTCGATCATCAATTATTCTGCCGTCATCCATTGGAACATTAAAATCAACACGGCAAAATACTTTCTTTCCTTTTACATTCAAATCATTTAGTGTTTTTTTGTTCAAGTAACATCAACCTCCTATTGTCAATAAAGAAAAGCGCAAGCGCCCTGCCTAGAAACGTAGCGACTGCGCCAGCTCAAAGCTGGTGGTTCGATGTTGCCACGCAAAGTGGCGGTTTTAATCGAACATTCCAAACTATCCTAGATAAAGGAATCATGCCCCTGCAAAAGGGGTATGCCAACGTTGGCGCGGGAGGCCGTATTTAGTTGGCCCTCCTTTGTCTTACCGAATCGATGATGACTTTCACCCAAGGGCATAAGGGCGACTAAGCCTCTGTCTAAAGCCAATCGGCAAGTCTTCTTTATCGTAAGGCGCTGCAGGAAGTCGCCTAGTTTCTGGGCGCTGGCAGGCTTAGAACGCCACGTCCTGTGCGTCGAAGTTAGACCAAAACTTTATACTCTCCTATCTAACAAGCATAAACATTTAGCTTTATTATGTATTATTTATCGAGTGAAGAAACAAAACACATTCTTTCTTCAACACCCTCTATGTTACCATTAATTATCAATAATATATATTAGAATTACTCAAATCATCGAGAATGAATTGCTGTGCTACTGAACTGATTTATAGTAAAAAGAGGAGGGTTGGTGTCGCACCCCTAAAGTCAGATTTTCACTCTAACTTTATGGGGGTACTACCTTTCCCTCCCCTTTTTAATATTATAGCCCTTTTGCTTTCATAAATTTAGCTAAGTCAACACAACGCGCTGAATAAGCCATTTCGTTGTCATACCATGAGACTACTTTTACAAAATTATCATCCATCAGCATTGTTGATAATCCATCAATAAGTGACGAGTGCGTATCTCCGACAATGTCCGTAGATACAAGCGGTTCCTCGCTATATCCGAGAATACCTTTTAGCTCGCCTTCTGCAGCATGCTTGAAGGCTTCATTTACTTCTTTTTCTGTTACGTTTTTATCAAGCTCGGCTACTAAATCAACAACAGAGCCATCTGGTGTTGGTACGCGAATGGCCATACCATTAAGCTTTCCTTCCAATTCTGGTAATACCTTTCCAACAACTTTTGCTGCACCGGTCGAAGTTGGGATAATGTTTTCTGCTGCTGCACGCGCGCGGCGATAATCTTTATGCGGTAAATCCAAAATTTGTTGGTCATTTGTATATGAATGTACCGTTGTCATAAGTCCGCGCTTAATTCCAAAGTTCTCGTGCAACACCTTTGCAAGTGGCGCTAAGCAGTTTGTCGTACATGAGGCGTTTGATACGATATGATGATTCGCTGCATCATACTCATCTTCATTCACGCCCATAACCATCGTTAAATCTTCCTCTTTAGAAGGGGCTGAAATGATTACTTTCTTTGCTCCTGCATCGATATGCTTCTGTGCATCCGCTCGATTTGTAAAACGCCCGGTAGATTCAATAACAACTTCTACTCCATGTTCTTTCCAGCCAATATCAGCCGGATTTTGCTCGGAAAAGACGAAGATATCTTTGCCACCAACAGTAATGGTATTTTCGTTTACAGTCACTTCTTCGTCTAATTTGCCATGTACTGAATCATACTTTAATAAATGAGCTAGCATTTCAGCATCTGTTAAATCATTAATAGCAACGACTTCAACATCATCTGTTGATAGAGCTTGCCTAAAAATATTTCGTCCAATTCTGCCAAACCCATTAATTCCTATTTTAACTGTCATAATAATTTCCTCCAATTTAATATTTAATTTTTCATTATTTGTTCAGCAGCTGCTTGATCTGTAATAAGCAAGTTGCTTTTCTTCTGTTTCATATATGAACTAATTGCCTGTGCCTTTGAACTGCCACCGGCTATTGTCATTACAAGTTCAGCATCCGATAAATCTTCAAGCTGCATGCCGATCGTTCTCGATTTATATACAACTTTTCCCGATTCATCAAAATAATAACCAAATGCTTCACTAACCGCTTGTTCTTTTTCCAACCGTTCCAAAACCGCTTCAGCAGTTTTCCTTCGTCTCGCCATTGTTAATGCATCACCAACACCGTGTATAACGATTTCAGCATCTTTAATGAGTTGTACGGTATCATTGATGGAAGGCTCATTTTTCATCGTCTGATAGGAAGTTTCACTCAGTGGATCAGGTATGAACAAGAGACGATAATCCCCTTTTTCCTTTTCCGCCATCTTTGCAGCAATCGTATTCGCCTGATTTTCCACCTTTTCGCCTATCCCACCTCGTGCTGGGACAAATAAGCAAGCATTATTATTACCTAAAGGGGTCATTACTTCTGCAGCTGCTGCCATTGTTGTTCCACCAGTTACGGCAATCGTTTTATCTGATTGAATATAGGATTTTAAATAAGAAACAGCAGCTTTCCCCATTTCCTGTTTGACCCAGTCAAACTCATCACTGTCACCAGGTACAACGATCACTTGCTTTACTTGCAGTTTTTCCGTCAATTGATTTTCCAAAGAGGTTAAGCCGGAAATTTCTTTAATAAAGTCATGTAATTCATCGATTACTAACTTTCCCTCTTTAGTCATGTACATTCCTTTTGTTGTTAATTCAATTAATCCTTGCTCCTGTAGTCGCTCAACTTCATTACGGACATGGCGCTCGGGAAAACCTGTATTATCGACGAGTCCTCTACGTCCAATCGGTTCCAATAACTGAATTCGATATAAAACTAAATAACGCTGGCGCATCCCCTCCAACAAATCAGGATACATTTTTTTCAGATTCATAAATACGTTCATATATATCCTTTCTGTTTTATTCGGGTTATTTTTGTCCCGATAGGTTGTTTTTTGTCCCACTTCGTACAAAAAAAAGAAATTCAAGTTGTTATTAACCTCATTTTACCATAAATGAAAAAGGAAGCAATAGTTTTAAAATAAATCGGATTAATGTTTTCGGATTAAGCAGGCACAGTGCTTCATCTTCCAAGCAAGAAAATCAAGTACTAAAATGATAAGATCTAACTGTTTTCTTGCAAGGCCTGCTCGAGCGTTTCAAAAGTCAATTCTTCACAATTCAAGCGAATATCATTCATTTCCACCGCAGGAATGAGCAGCTGGTATTCTTCCAGCCATTCGTCTTTTGTATAAATATCCCGTTCCTCAAGTTCGAATGGATAATGTTTTTGCAACAGCAAAATAATTGCTCGAGCTTCTTCGCATAATGAACAATTATCTTTCGTATAAAATACAACTTGTAACATATGTGCTCACCTTCTTACAATCCGCTTCTTTAATAGTATAAACGAAAATACATTTTTTGGCTAAATATTTTAAAACTTTATGAATAGTGTTATAGTGCAAGCATTATGGATGAACATAAAAACCAAACCAAGCCCTTCTTAAATAAAGGACTTGATTTATTTAATGATTATTTTATGATCGGTTCTTTTATCGGGAACATACTTTTAACCAATGTATCTAGCATAAATGGTAATTGAACAAAGGCACTGTCTTTGTGTAATCGTTCCGTTAATTTATGAGCATCTTTTCCGAAAGGTCCAACATTTAATACAGGTGCGTCAAGCTGGGCCATTTCAGTAAATGGGATTTCGTACGTTTCCCCCCATACAGGCGTATTTTTTTGAAAGACATCCCAACCTTTACCTGTATCTTTATAAGACACATAACTTAGATCAGAAATTCCATTAAAATAATGAATTTGTTTAATTGCTGTATTAAATTCTTTCTGTGCAGTTTTTTTCATTAAATCGACTAATTCTATAATAAGCGAATCGTCGGATGCATTCACTGCCGGATAATACGGTGGGGCATAGAGCAAAACAATCGCTGGACCAAGCTCCTGACAAGCAAGCATTAATGAATCGGCAATCCGTACCGATTTTTCTCGATCGTCCAATTGCTCATCTTTAACTACATCCTGTTTTATTGCATCGACTGCTTTTTCACCTAGCTTCTCTGTCGCATGCTGCAGGAGGGCTTCATACGTAATGACAGACACTTCACCAATAGGGTTTACATTCTCCCGCTCGCACATTTCCTTGTACTGGTTATTACAGGCAGCCGCAGCTTCTTCAGCCACCTGCTTGAAGATTTCCATAATCTCTGATGCATCACGTTTCATTAGAAACACATTGTAAAGTGCTTTTCCTCGATATGGTGTTTGAGTTGAATATTCCATCTTCAAATCTTTTTGCTGCAATGAAACTGGAAGCGGTGTATTTTCACCTAAATCCGATTCCTGAAACAATGTATTCCATTCCATCCGCTGTGTTAGAAAGGATGCAATGTAATTGGCTGTCATTCCACTTAGTGGTTCACCGACATGCGTTTCTTTTCCGTAAAATAAAGCAGTAGGCATAATTTTACCAATACTGCCAGAATAAATATAATGGTTCTTATCTCCCGGTTCTTGTGTAAACGACGGTTCCCCATTAAGGAACAATTTATATTTCAACTTATGTGCTTCTTTTAATTGTAAAAGCGCTGGAACAACGGCGCGCATTCCTGCAGAATTGACTTCTTCATCCGGCACCGCAGCAAGAACTAAGTTTATCGGCCATTGTTCAGTGGAGGCTTTTTCAATGAGACGCATATGCAAAGCTAACCCCATCTTCATATCCATTGTACCTCTACCAAATAAATACGCGCCGGACTCAAGATCTTCCCGTGCTTCCTCAGGTAAATCATCTTTACGTTCCATAAATGCTTTTGTTAATTGTTCCGGCTGGAATGCAAGGTCGCCCAGATCCCCAAACTCCTCCGTATGAACTGTATCGAAGTGACTAATTAATACGATCGTGTCTTTTGCTTGTTCGTTTTTATATAAAGCCGTGACTGCCAAACGCCCCTTGTCAGCTTCATGCAATTGCACGTGTGATGGATTTTGTTGAAAATACGAAAGCTCACTTAATTTTGCTTTTAAATGATGTGCAAACTCTATTTCCCCGTCTGTAAGTGTTCTGCTGTCCCACCCAACCAGTTCGGAAATGAGATGCCGAAGTTCCTCGGGTGTTTGCCATTGTAACGTTCTCATGGAAATTCCTCCTCTTTATATCTGTAATGGAAGAACCTTATATTTCTTCATTTGTTTTGTCTTCCTTTGAAAAATAACTCAAAAATCTTCTTTCTACATTATCCAAGTGGACAGTCATTTTTTTCTTGGCAAGGTGGACATCTCTCGTATCCAATGCTTTAATGATTTCCATATGTTCTTCACACGCCTCTTTCGCACTAGTAGTAATTGTATTGGATAAAATGAGAAAAGCTCGATTTACTCCAGTATTCATCTGATGAATCATTTCACGGAATTTACCATTTTTATTTTTAGACGCGAGTAGCAAGTGAAATTCGCGATCAAGCTCAATAAACTGCTGGAAATTATCCTGTTCAACAGCTTCCAACTGTTCATCAACATTTTCTTTTAATTGATCAACAAACAAATCATCTATTGCTGACATGATTTTAACAATGTTATCGATTTCAAGAATGCTTCTGATCTCCATAAATTCTAGGGAATCTTCCCGGGTGAATGTTGCTACCAATGAAGGCTTCCCTTTTTGGGGAACAATCAGCCCTTCCATAGCTAGTCTTCTTAACGCATCCCGTAACGGTGTACGACTAATGCCCAAGTTTTTTGCCAGTTTTTCTTCAGGCAATGGTTCATTATCAAGCAATTTGCCCGTAATTATCTCTTTTTTGATTAAGTTGTATGCTTGATCTGCTAGCGATTCACTTTGCACAATCTTTCTCAAAAATATCCTCTCCCGTAAAAGGCGGTATACTGTATACAGCCATTATAATTTATGTTATTGTATTTGTAAATGGAATTATTTTATATTCTACAATACTTATAACGGCTTTTCACTACATGTAAACATTTCCTTGAATTTAATGGACATCAGTTGATATTTTTTAAATTATGTTACATGATATTCATTAGTCGTTAGCAAGTATTTGTGTGAATAATTAACGGAGGGATTATATGGTACAAACTAGTGAACAAATCATTAAACAAACAGAAGTATACGGGGCAAATAATTATCATCCGCTCCCTGTCGTTGTATCAAAAGCGGAAGGTGTTTGGGTGGAAGACCCTGAAGGCAATCGCTATATGGATCTACTAAGTGCATATTCTGCTGTTAACCAAGGGCATCGACACCCTAAAATCATTGAGGCATTAAAAGAACAAGCGGGTGCAGCTACACTAACATCACGCGCTTTCCATAATGATCAGTTGGGACCATGGTATGAAAAAGTTTGTAAACTAACCGGAAAAGAAATGGCACTTCCTATGAACACAGGAGCTGAAGCTGTCGAAACAGCTATTAAAACGGCTCGTCGTTGGGCATATGATGTCAAGGGCGTTGGCGACAATCAAGCAGAAATTATTGCTTGTGAAGGCAACTTCCACGGAAGAACGATGGCTGCTGTTTCATTGTCATCTGATGAAGACAACAAGCGTGGATTCGGGCCAATGCTTCCAGGTTTTAAAACCGTTCCTTACGGGGATATTGATGCACTTCGTGAAGCAATTACAGAAAATACAGCAGGCTTTTTATTCGAGCCAATTCAAGGGGAAGCCGGGGTAAACATTCCGCAAGAAGGGTTCTTGAAAGAAGCGTACGAGCTTTGTAAAGAGAAAAATGTCTTGTTTATTGCTGATGAAATTCAGGCAGGACTTTGCCGCAGCGGTAAAATGTTTGCCTGTGACTGGGAGGACGTAACACCCGACATAATTATTTTAGGAAAAGCACTCGGTGGCGGTGTATTCCCAATTTCATGTGTTGTTGCAAATAAAGATATCCTTGGCGTGTTTGAACCAGGGTCACACGGATCCACATTTGGCGGAAACCCGCTCGCATGTGCTGTTTCTAGCGCCGCACTTGATGTGTTAGTCGATGAGAAATTAGCGGAACGTTCTTTAGAGCTCGGAACCTATATGAAAAAGGAACTTCAAAAAATCGACAACCCAGTTATTAAAGAAGTGCGTGGTCGTGGCTTATTTATTGGTGTTGAATTAACTGAAGCGGCTCGTCCGTATTGTGAAAAGTTAAAAGAAAAAGGCTTGTTATGTAAAGAAACACATGATAATGTCATCCGATTTGCTCCACCACTCGTTATTGAAAAAGAAGATCTGGACTGGGCAATAGATCAAATTAAAGAAGTACTCAGCGTTTAATAGTAAGAAATGCTCTCTGACAAAAATAGTTTGCAGAGAGCATTTTTTTATATATACATAATGTACGGGGTCATTTTTCTTCGTAATAAACTAGCTCGCCTGTGAAGCATCACGTTTCTTTTTAACTTGGTTATATATGTTCTCTATTTTTGTAAAAACCCATTGCAGCGCCAACCCTTGCAATACCACTCCAAAAACAGAGGTAATCGTCAACAGCCAGATGGAAACACTGTGGTCCATAGCAAAAATACGATGACCAACAAAGAATAAATAGCTGATGACTGCATAAATTGCTTCCCAATACGTAGCTATTACAGCTTCTACTTTCCAAATAATTAAAGCTTCCAATACTAGATAAAGTAGAAAAACAACCGTTAATAGAGTTAACGATTTATACGTGAGCTTTTTCACATAAGGAGTAATATAGTATTTTGCTATTGTTTTGATCCGGAAAAAATAAATCAAACGAACAATACGAGCAATTTGGAAAAACTGATCAAACGGAATGATGGCGATAAGCAAAAAAGGATTGCTTTTAATGAAATCCCATTTTCTCTTTGAAAGCAATAACCGTATCGCAAAATCAGCAAAAAAGATTCCCCAAACGACCCAATTGATCGTTGAATTTATTCTGTTTTCTGACCAAATCGTCATAATTGTTAAAATTACAAGTATAATCATGATTCCTTCATATGTCATCTTTATTACTTTTTGCAACGTAATTCCCCACTTACTCTTTAAATCACGATATTTATTATTATACTCCTACTATCAGTAATTGATATTTACAATCTACGCTAATATTTAGCGATTATCAACAAATAAGAAAAGCGCAAGCGCCCTGGTCAGCCTCAGGCATAGCTTAAGCAAGAAATCGTAGTGGCGGTTTTGCCACGAAGAGTTATTGCTTAAGACCTCGAGGGGCTGGGCTGGCAGGCTTAGAACGCCACGTCCTGGGACTGCGCATAAATGCTCGCCCCATCGAAAACATTTGTGGCGTCGCCTGGGACTGCGCGTAAATGCTCGCCCCACCGAAAAGATTTGCACTAGAACATCCTGGGAATGTAGCTACGCTTTCGTCCCATCGAAAACATCCTGTACGTCGAAGCTAGACAGCTATGCGCAAATTTTTATACTTTCCTATTTTTCAAAACAAAACGCATGGGTTTTATGCTCCATGCGTCTCTTTTCACTTCCTATACGATGTGTTTAATTTTCATTTATTGAAGGATATTGGATTAATTCAACGTCATTTAAGTCGTAAATTAATTATGTCTATAAATCAAATCCACCGGAAAATGCACATTGAAGAATTGTCTGTCTCAAGGAATGAAAGTAACCTTGTTCCTGTGTGCTTGCCAACTGTTCTTCCGCTGCATCCAATTTCCCCAGCAAGCTGTCTAACTGATCGGCAATTTTCGTTTGAATTTCTACAGGTGGTAATGGGAAAGATAGTTCATTTAAATAGGCTGCTTTAATATTGTTAATATTGCTGCCTTTAGCTAAGTTAGCAATAGTATTGCGATAATAATTCGTTTGAAAAAAGTATCCAAAGTATCTTCTGTCGATAGGATCCTGAGCGCGAATTACCGTCATAAATGCTCCGAAGCTTTCATTCACAAAGTCCGGATTCACGGAAGCGGCCTTTCCGATCACTTTTATACTTCCCGTTGATGCCACGATTACGACATCATTCTCAATTAATAACTGTTTTTCTTTAATTAAATTTTGATCAACATAAACGTTATCTCTTTGATTAACTATTTTCCCGTCTTGAATATTGCCGCCGCGGAGAATTAAGCGATTATTATCATTCTTTTCAACTTCGACATCATGTTTTTTATAAGAAACACCGCGAATGACTTCGGAAATTTCTCCACATGTCACCCACTTCCATTTCTCCGGTAGAAGAAAAGGTTCATTATGATCTTCCAGTAGATCTAGTTTCTTCTCTTGTTTGATAGAAGTAGGTGCTTTAATAGCTTGTAACTGTTCCTTCACTTCATTCAGAAAAACGACAGCTTGTTCCAGTTTTTCAATTGTCTCTTCTGCAGCATCGATTGGATCAGATAAGTTTTCATACATTGCTAATGAATCATCATCAATTAATCCGATATCTAAATTATTATCTTTTTTTCTAATTTCCTCTCGTGTAAACCTGTTCCATCGTTCGTCGTTTATTTTGGAACGATCTTCCGATTCATACGCCTGGATAAATTTATTGAAATGCTTTTCTGTCAAGGGGGTGCGCTTCCCAAAACTTGGCATATTTGTCCGCAAATCATACACCCAAACATCCTTCGTATTATTTTTATCCGTTGTACCACGAGTGAAAAACAATACGTTCGTTTTAATCCCTTGTGCATAAAAAATACCTGTTGGCAAACGAAGGATCGTATGAAGATTACATTTTTCCATCAAGTCTGCCCGGATCTGTGCACCAATTCCTCCTTCAAATAAAACATTATCAGGAAGGACGACAGCTGCACGAGCCTTGCCGTCTGCCTTCAAGGAACGGTAAATGTGCTGCAGAAAATTCAATTGTTTATTTGTCGTTTGAAAAGTTAGGTCATCACGAGTCAGTCTTTCTCCACCTCGTGCTGTTCCAAAAGGCGGATTAGTCAGAACAACATCATAATTTTTCATTGTTGTCCCCATATCCGATAACGTATCACCTAGCATAATGTCGCCGTGCATATCATGCAGCATAGCGTTCATCATTGCTAAACGGTGCGTATCTTTTACGAGCTCAGCTCCAGTAAAAGCTTTCGTTCTTTGAAACGATGCTTCTTTTTCTCCTAAATCAAAATAATCATCTGTTTTCGCCTTTACATAATTATCTGCTGCAATCATAAATCCGAAAGTCCCTGCTGCCGGGTCGTTGCACCGCTCTCCTGGTTGTGGATCCATAAGCTGAACGATTATATCAATTAGAGTACGCGGCGTAAAATATTGCCCTGCGCCCGACTTCGTCTCACTTGCGTTTTTTTCGAGCAGCCCTTCATATAAATCGCCAAGTCCTTCTTCTTTTGCATTGTACCAGTCCAGGTCATCAATAGAGCGGATTATTTTTTCAAGATTCTTCGGTTCATCGATATTTGTCGTTGCATTTGTGTAAATTTGTTTCACAATGTCACTTTCCGTTTGCCCTAAATCCAGTAACAATCGACGATAATGATTATGCAATTCAATTCCATGGCGATTCGTTAATGAGTCCCAGCGATACTCTTCCGGAATCGGTGCTTCATTTTCTTTTTCCTTCATCATTTTTAAAAATAACAGATACGTTAATTCGGTAACATATTGATGATACGTGATGCCGTCATCACGTAATACGTTACATAAATTCCAAAGCTTTTGTACAATTTCTTGATTTCCCACTATGCTTCTTCCCTCTCATCATATAATGCTTTGTTGATCGTTTTTACAATTTGTTTTAGTTGACCATCAAATATTTTATTCAGTCGGTTATAACCACCACGGCTTTTGAATGGCTCAACATTAAATGCTTTCTCGGGATTTGGATCTAAAATACTTTCCTTTAATAACTGTTTTTCAATTCGTACAAGCCAATCCTTTTGGGCGGGTGGCCAAGCCTTCATTTGATAAACCTGACTCATAGCATGCCGAATTCGTTCTTCGTGGCTGACAAGCGGGTCCCCAATCGCTAGTTGCCGAATAAAACCGATAATATCAGCAGCTATATCTTCGTTTTTGGCGTCCCTCCATGCGGCTTGCAAATTCGTCTCGTTATATCCTTTTTGATCGAGAGCAATTCGCAATTGGCGTAAGTCCTCTCTCGTCAAGTCTTTCGGTCTAGTACAAATGATTTTAAGTGCCGGTATTTCATTCATATGTTCTTTAATAAATTTGTTAAAGCCATCCAAATAGTCTTCGGGACGACTTGCTTGCCCGTAACCTCGGTTTACAGAAACGAGTTCATCCTCATGTTGGGATATAAATTGTCTCGATGGCTTCGTTCGGTTTTCATCAATGTATTGAATGATTGGTTGATTGTTTAACACTTCTTTTGCATGATGTGTATTTGCTGATTTAATTTCATCAATAAATGATTCAATCGATTTACCACCCGAAAGTGCTTTGAAATCTTCATGTTCTTGTTCATTCCATTTTTGTTTTCTTCGTTGGATTTTTGCTATTATTTCTTCTTTATGCTGATTTAAATGTCTTTCATTGTGCAATTGCTTATATTCTTCGGTCAGTTGCCCTACAGTTAATTGTGGCATTGAGGCAACAGGTTTCATGCTTGTGTACGGTTTTAATGACTCGTAAATGCCTACTGCATCAAAGATATCAAAATGTGTCTTACCAATTTCTTTACACAAACGTGTTGCCCGGCCTAGCATTTGTTCATACAATATTCTTGAACGTACACGACGTAAAAATACGAGACTGGAAATGCTCGGCACGTCAATGCCTGTTGTTAATAAATCAACGGTGACTACAATTTTAGGCAAATTTTCATTTTTAAAATGCCTTATTGCTCCAAGTGGATCTTTAATGGACCCAGTTATTTTCATAACGAGATTATCTTCTATTGGTCCATATTTTTCTACGAGCTCTTGTTTAAATAAGCGAACAACCAGATCTGCATGGTCATCAGAAGCAGCAAATACAAGTGTTTTACCGGTTTGATCCGGGTGTATATAGTTTGTCAGTTCTTTTAAAACGACTCTGTTAAAACTTTCTGTAATAACAACTTTATTAAACTGTGTTACTTCTATATTCACTTCATCTTCCAATAATTCTTTTTCAATACGGCCTGTACTACTATCATATACGTCTACTTCTTCTCCTGCCTGCCATCCTATACCGGATTGTTTTAAAGCTGTTTCAAACTGATAAGGTGGCTCATGATCAACTAAGTAACCGTCAATTACCGCTTCACGATAAGAGTAATTAAAAACGGGCGTTCCAAATATCTCTACCGTATGGAGAGCTGGTGTCGCGGTCAGTCCAATACGAACCGCATCAAAGTAATCAAGCACTTGGCGATATTTACTTACATAATCACGGTGATCACGAAAAGTTAACTCGACCTCGCTCATTTCTCTATCCAATGTGTAGCCGCGATGGGCTTCATCGACGACGATACAGTCATACGTATCAATTGTTGGGACATTCGCATCGTTTTCATTATAGAACAATCGCTTGACCATTCCTTGCACCGTAGAAATTTGCACTTTTGTTTCATTATTGGGGTTTTTATCTTCCAACGTTTGCAACTCAAAAACTTCCGTAAATGTATGATAATTTTCCAGCTTGGAATCTTTAAAAGCAGCTTCCGCTTGCCTGCCAAGGGCACTCCGATCAACGAGAAATAGTATGCGTTTGAAGCGATTTGTTTTAATTAATCGGTATATTAAGCCGATCGCCATCCTCGTCTTTCCAGTTCCTGTAGCCATGGCAATTAACATTTCTCTTTTCTCGTTTTTCAAAGCCTGTTCTACTGATCGAATCGCGTTTTGTTGGTAATTGCGTAAATTTAAATATTCCATCGTCTCATTTTCAAGTGATTTGTAGGAACTTTCAATATTCTGCTTTAGAAGTTCCTTTAACCGCTCAGGTGTATACCAACCCTTTAAAGGGCGTGGATGATTGGTTGTTTTTCGTATATCTAAAAACCAAATACCAGACTTTTCTTCAAGCTGTTGTAAATATTCACGACCATTCGTTGCAAACAAAAACGGCACATAATAGTCGCCCCATGGTTGGTGGATGATTTCATTTCCATGCAAGACAACTTCTTTCGCATATATTTTTGCTTGTTCAATATCTGAAGGAATATCTTTACTGTTTCGTTTAGCTTCTATAATTGCGATCAATTCTAACCCAATAAACAATGCATAATCCGCGAAACCGCTTTTTAATGGCCATTCAGCAATTGCTATATTACGTCCTTTTTCGGGACGAGTACCATTTCCAAAGCGCAGGTTCTGTGTATCTGCTTCCCAACCGGCATATCGTAATTTATCGTCAATAATCATTCTAGTTTCCGCTTCATTTAAATCGACGCGTGAAGCAAAATGTTTGGCATTCTTCTTTCGTTTGTCTTTTTCCTGATCCGATTTATACAGCTGTTCACTCCGAAGCTTTTCCAATTCTTCTTGTAACGCCGCCGATTTTTCTTCATATTCTTTGGCAAGTATAGCCAGTTGTTGATCAGATTCCTTCTCATGCGTCGGTTCAACATACTTGGGAGCCGTAAAATCCCACTGCCCATAAACTTGCATCAACCATACACTTAAACGAAATGTCATATGCAGTAAATTACTTGCTTCATTGGTTGACCCATACCCGGCTTCATGTACAGCCTTATTCCCTTTTCGGCGAATCGTATCAAGTATTTCAAACAATTCATTATTCAACAAACCATCATTTCTTAGCGTGTGTAAACGGTCTACTTGCCTTGAATTATATGACTCATCCATTTCTTCAAAAGCAAAAATATACTTCGTAATCGTCTCTCCAAACATACGGAGCTTAATTAATGTTGTCCCGGGATCTGTATGCACATTTTTCTCAGCCGTTTTTCCGAGGTTTGCTAGAATTGGCCAGTTTTTATGTAAAAATTCAAAACTACTTTCAGTCACCAGAATTCACCTCTATAAAATTCTATTTACGTTCTTTTATTTAAAATCGATTAACGTATGAAAGACCCATAAATACAATATACAGTATTCTGTCTATGCCACATTTAATTTTATCTTAGAGGATGTACAACATTTTGACTACCTATAAATTTTAATTCAGATGCCACTTAGACAGATTCAACTACGATAGTAATTATATAGCAGATGTAAATTTTCGTGCTATTATTACTATCGTATAGAACGATCATTAAGATGCAATCGCTATGCAACTTTTTCATTCTCATATATTATAACATTAAATTTCTCATGACTTTAAAACGACAATTATATAGAATTTATTGAAAAAAAGATAGGGAGTTGATGAAAGTAATCAGCCAGTTGGAAGATAAGGATAAAATTATGGAGCTTCCAATATCCTATGAAGAAAAGGGGATAAAAAAAGAACCGAAAAAGGTATAGAAAAAGGAAAACAACTTGAGAGGGTAGATGTTGCTCAAAATATTTTACAAGAAGAAATTTCATTGGAAGTGATCTCTAAAGTAAGCAAACAGACAAATGAAGAAATTAAAAAATTGAAGTGAAATATAGAAAGGGTTACCTATACAGTTACTGGTAGTAGCGCGTCCCCAACTAGAATAATATCTGCAAGAAAAGATAACCCTTCTGTTTTAAATACACTTTCCAGATCACAATATTTTTGGTTTTTCATTTCATTCATATTCCGCTTCATCAATAAATAACGTTTGAATATAATAAAGCATGATACAAAGTGCAATAATTAAAAACCCCCATCCAAGCGCTCGTTGCTCGACAATTGCATAATTATTACACAGCTGATTGGGCGAGGCGATATAAACCCATGCCATAGCCCCAAATAACAGACTGTTCATTATTAAGATAACATTTTGAATGCGTGGAGTTATTTTGTTCCAACTGTCCCTTAACGGGATACCTGCCAAGAAAGGCCAACTAATAAATTTGAATATTTCTACTACCGGAATCGTTAATGCTTCATCCATTGCACGTGGCAGCATCCAATAAGACACAATCACCATAAACAGTACAATTCCCGGTACTCCATTTTCATTCCATTTCGCAAAAAATCCGGGAAAACGCTTTTGGAAAAAGGGAGTCATAAGCATACCTGCAGCTAACAATAACGGCATTTGCATATGCATATGAATGCTCATAATTGACTCGGCTAATGTTACAACTGGAGGAATCATTAAAAAAACATATAATATTAATCCATAGAATGCTTGTTTCATAATTTACGCCTCCTCATGCCATCTTTGATACGGCGTGGAAGTATTTGAAAAACTAAAGTTCCCTAGTGCCTTGGCGGAAATAATAGTGTATCCGGAAAATAGTTTTATTGGGTGGATTTATTACGAATTACTAGTTACCGACGAACGCTTATTCCAAATCCTCTTCAAGAATGGACGTTACTTTTGCAGCCGCTTCCTCAGTCTTTGTATAATCCATTACTTCCGTTAAATAGCCGTCGCGATTAGCGAGATAAAAAGCGGAGTTATGCGTAAACTCTCCATCATCTTCAGGAATGACGATAACCCCAAACTCATCCAGCAACGCATCTAATTCATTTTGATCTGTAATTCGGGCCATTCGCCATGTTTCCCCGTCACTGCCAAAAAAGGTTTGATATTTTGCCAAAGCTGTGGGATCATCCCGTTCCGGATCAAAACTAATGCTTAAAAAGACGATATCTTCTCCAATATATTTACTTGGAATGGCATTATAAACTTCTGCCAAGTTCATTTCCAATTGCGGACAAACACTAGAACAAGCAGTATATACAAATGTTATCATGACATATTTATCTTCAAATTCAGAGAATGAATAGACTCGCTCTTTACTATCCTCTAACATCACCTCAGGAAACTTTGGCTGTTCTTCCATCAACCGGTTCGTACGAGCTGTTTCTTCAGTAAAAGCTTGAAATCCATCTGTTCCAACAAAAAAAAGGATAACTCCGAATAATAGAACGACCATTATACTTATAAAATTATGCTTATTTTTGATCATTCTAGACCACTTCCTAAACATAATGTAGTTAAAATCTATGAAAGGATAGTCTTTCTTCTAACTTGACTATCCTTTCGTCGTTATGCGCTAAAAATGTTACCATGTTTTAAATGGTGGTGATCCTGGAGGTGCATTCATGATTACATCAACTAGCGGAATAACATACCCCATGGAGATAACTGCAATCATTAACACAACCCAAAGCCCCCAACGCTCCGTCCATTTTGGTGTAGGTGCAGCGTCATCTTCCTCTTCAGCAATTGGAAATTCTGTTTTTCCTACAGGTGCTTTTAACATTAAGTGGAATATAATATATACAACCAATATGACCGATATAATGAGTAGCGTTCCACCTATGGCAAGCAAGAATAAATATGGATTCCAACTTGCTGCCGTAGCACTATCAAAATATGTTGAAAACGATGTTCTTCTAGGTGCACCGAATAATCCGACCGTGTGCATAGCACCAGACATAAAGAACATACCTACCATCCAAAGAATGATTTGCCATATGGCTAATTTATTCATTTTTGGAGTCATTATCCGTTTAGACAAGTGTGGTACAAGCCAGTACGCGATACCAAAGAATGATAACGCAACCGTTACGCCGACTGTAATATGGAAATGTCCAGTAACCCATAGTGTGTTATGAACTACCTGATTCAGTTGGAAATTAGTTTGTGCGATACCACCTGCACCCGCTGGAATAAATGTTGCCATTGCAAGGAATAGAGCTAAGAAACGAGCATCTTTCCAAGGTAATTTTTTAAACCAGCCGAACAATCCTTTTCCACCTTTTTTTCTACCTGTACGTTCCATAATTGCGAACATTGCAAAGGCTGTTAGTAAAGATGGAAATGCAATGGATAAGCTCATAAACACGTGCATGTATTTTAATCCTTCGCCAAATCCAGGGTCAATAATTTGGTGGTGGAATCCACCCGGTACGTTTAAAATAACAATTAATACAACGACAACACGTGCCAACGTATCACTAAACGTACGTCCGCCAATAATTTTCGGAAATGCAACATACCATGCTGATACAGCAGTAAAATACCACACGTTAACAAGTGTATGTCCAAAACTCCAGAATAAAGTTCGACTTAATAAGACATTTACTGAATCTGTCCATCCGAAAGCCCATGGAATTAATGTTAATACTTCATACGTTACGCCCAATGTTCCGGTGAACAGTAAAACAAAGATACCTGTACCGAAAAACGCTAATAATGGAAGATGTTGGCCACGGTGTTTTTTTCGCCAGTTTGCAACATTTATAAATGCTCCAAATGCCGCTGTCCAAACACCTAATACGACTAATACTAATCCGATATAAAACCAGGGTGATGCAGCCATTGGTGGATAGAATGTATAAAGAACGGATGCCTCACCAATAATGACTTGTGACGCGGTTAAAACAGTACCAAACAACATTAAAATTAATGCTGTCCACCCCATTTTTCTTGTTATAGGAATTAAGCCTCCCAGAGTATGGGATAATCCCGCATATACGTAACCGACTAGAAATGTCCCCGTAAAAACAAGGATAAGCAAAATCCCATGTGTGGTTAATGTTTGATAATAATCGAACCATGATGGCATAGACAGTAAACCAGCCCGCTCCAATCCTTGCAATAACCCTAATACACCACCAACAAGTAGTGCAATAAAAGAAACGGAAAAAAATGTTAGAGATAATTTAGCATCGTTTGGATTCGTTGCTATAAATTCTTTCGCATATTTTTTCGGTCTTTGAACAAAGTGTTCATCTAGTACTTTCGCCATTTTTATTTCCTCCTTCCTTTATTTAACAGTAATTGTCGTACTCATTAATTGATGACCTGCTCCGCAATATTCATTACATAAAATCAGATATTCACCCGGTTCATTAAACGTTTGTGAAACTTTCTGAATGTGCCCCGGCAGAACCATAGCATTCACATTGGTGTCCACAATTTGCATGCCATGAACAACATCCTTAGAAGTCATCGTAAAATTGACCGTCGATCCAACAGGTACTTCAATGTCACCAGGGTTAAAGCTAAATATTTCCAATGTCATTACAACATCATACTCATTTTCTCCTACTTCAAAAACGCCAGGATTATCGAATGGAGCAGTTTGATCTACTTTTTGAGAATCGATTGTTTCTTTATGACTCGGTGGAGCCATTCCTTGAGCAAAAGCCTGGTAACCAGTAACAATCATGGACCCAATGATTATAATTACCGCAAAAACAAGCCATATTTCTTCAAAACGATGTAATTTCATTTAAATAACCTCCTTTTTTATACTCTTTTATACTCGCATCATATAAAAAACAAACAGAACAATAATAAATATAAGAATTCCGCCTCCAACAAAAACAATTGTGGAGAACAAGGTGCCTTTTAATGAATTTTCATTTTCAACCAGTTCTTTATTTGGTTTATTATTCTTTACAGCTTCCATGAAAATCCCTCCTTATTTGTACTATCTTCAGTTTACTGAGAATCGTTATCAATTTAAGTGAAGTAAATCACACGTCAAGTGTGATAGTAATTACACATGAAGTAAGTAAATCGCAAAAAGAAAGCTTTTAGACACAGTAAATTATTCATTTGACTAAATTTAGACGATTAAAAAACCTTTAAAAACTCATATTTGCCAATGGTTTAAGCTGATGTTAGTTTTTATTGTCTATAATTTAACGCAATAAAAAAAGACCAATCGTTGTAATTGGTCTTTTTTCATAAATGTGTCCAGTTTGCGACATTATCAAACATATAGCAAATGTCTGTTATGTTTTCAGAAGTGGGATAGGTTTAACTACCTAAGTTTAGTCGGTTACGTTGATTAACAAATCTTTTGCGAAGAAATATAAATAAACATCTTTTACAGGCTCACGCAATATCGATTCAACCGCCTGTTTATAAAGATCCATTTGAACTGCGTATTTTTTAATTAACTGCTGTTTCACTTCCTGCGTCACTTCATTTTGTATCGCATCTGTTTTATAATCCAGTATAACCCATTTCCCGTCCACTGGAATAAGGCAGTCGATTACCCCTTGAATTAAAACCGGTTCATCGGCTTCATTTGTCCACGAGGCATATATATCACTGGCATTCAGCGTGTAACTGAATGGAACTTCTTTCATAAAATCAGGTGTTTTCATCATTTGCTCGGCGATATCCGTTGTGAAAAACCGTTCAATCGCCGCAATTTGAATGCTTTTTGCTTCTTCCTCCGTCAAAATCTCACGTTCAACGTATGACTGGACAAATCCTTCTATTTCTTCGTTTGTCAAAGGTCTATTGAAAGGTAAATTTTGCATTACTGTATGCATTGCCGTTCCTTTTTCTACAGACGAAAGCGATTTTTCTTTCTGCATAAATTGCGGTCGGTTCATAATTGGAGTTTGAAAGGTTGTAATCAATTGATCTGAACTATACGCATCTTTGATTTCCCGTTGTCTTTTTAATTCCGTTACTGTTTGCTTTGCTCGGGATGCGGTTGCTTCTTTAAACGGATATTCATAAGAAAGCCGATCGTTGACACGTCGCTTTAACGATTCATCCTGCAATTGGAGCGGCGTCCACTGCATGACGGTTTCTTTTAACATTGTATTTGCTTCTGTTTGAGTCGATTCCGGATTAGCAAGCTCGCTTCCATGAATGATCGACACATTCCAACGGGAAGGATCTACTTTAATATCGGCTAATACATGACTCGGAATATTTTCATCTTCCCTTAATACCTCATTTTGTTCATGACGAACGAGCGCGGGACCAACCCAATCTAAATACGTTTTCGCATCTGCTCGAAAATGGGCTGGCAATACCCAGTCAGAATGATCGATCATCTCAATCCATTTTTCTTGTTTCTTTTCTATGGAAGCAACATTACCAACCATGACCATTTTTTCTTTTGCCCGTGTTAATGCCACATATAATACTCGCATTTCTTCAGCTAACAGTTGCCGGCGTTTTTCCATTTGCATCGCATGGTAATAAAGAGTCGGATAGGTAATTCGTTTAACTGGGTCAATATATTTACTAGCAAATCCGTAATCTTTATCTAGTAAGTAGCTTTGTTTTAAATCTTGCATATTAAATTCGCGATCCATACCACCTAATATAACGACCGGAAACTCCAACCCTTTACTTTTATGAACCGTCATAATCCGAACGACGTCTTCTTGTTCACTTAATGCTCGGGCTGAACCAAGATCATCTCCTCGCTCTTCCATTCGTTCAACAAAACGTAAAAACCGGAATAAACCACGTAATGATGTTTTTTCATACCCTCTTGCCCTGTCATATAATGCTCGTAAATTTGCTTGACGCTGCCGGCCGCCTGGCATGCCCCCCACAAAGTCATAAAAACCTGTTGTTCGATATATTTGCCAAATTAGTTCCGATAATGCTCCTTGTCGAGCCGCAGACCGAAACGCCGTCAGTTGCTCTAAAAACCGGTCGATTTTAACAGATATGCTATCGGTGTTTTGTTTGTTATACTGCTCTAAAGCATCGAAATATGAACTGCTGCGGTCAGCAAGCCGTATGGATGCCAATTCATCTTCGTTTAAACCAATAATCGGTGATCGTAACACAGAAACCATCGGAATATCCTGGCGTGGGTTATCAATTATTTTTAAAAAGCTCAACATGATTTTAATTTCAATGGCTTCAAAATATCCGGTTGCCAGTTCTGCATATACAGGAATTCCTTGCTTCTTCAACTCATCGACAATCGTTGGCGCCCATGTCATGGAACGTAATAAAATAACGATATCGCGGTATTGCAGATCCCTTTGACTTTCCGTTGCTTTATTAACAATTTGAAGGGGAGCGTTTGATTTATTGCCAGTCCATTCTTTGACTTTTTTGGCATACAAACGTGCTTCTAATTGAGCCTTTTCCAAATCCTGAAAATTCTCGGCTTCATCCACATTTGAATCTGATTCTTTTTCCTCATTAGCTTCTCGGTCAATAATTAAAAGTTCTGGTTCAGGTCGATCCATTTGAAAAGGGTCATACATTTTATTGGAATAAATAAGTTCCGCCTGTTTATCATACTGAATTTCGCCGACAGCTTCATCCAATATTTGCCTAAAAATATAATTGGCACCTGTCAAAACATGTTCCCGACTGCGGAAATTCCGTGCGAGGTCAATTCGGATTCCCGTTTCTGGACTTTTCCTAAATCGTTTATATTTTTCAATAAATAAAGTAGGTTCTGCATGACGAAAGCGATAAATACTCTGTTTTACATCGCCTACCATAAACATATTCCCGGCACCTACTTGGTCACTGATTAACGTTAAAATTGTTTCCTGCACGAGGTTTGTATCTTGGTATTCATCCACGAGTAACTCACGATAACGATTTTTTAGATGCCAGGCAACCGATGATGGGACAATATTGTCCACAGTTGATGACGGATCAGTTAAAAGTTGCAAGCAATAATGCTCTAAATCCGAAAAATCGACAATTGCCTGCTTCTTTTTTTGCTCCGTAAATCGTTCTTTGAATTGTTTCACCAGTTCAGTCAGTGTTTTAATGACCGGCGCATGTTCACGCATATCTTGCAAGTGGCTTTCTAAATCCCGGCTGAACAGCTTGTTTTTTAAATTATTCCATCGTTTACGATAACGATCACGCAACACTTTTACTTTTTCTTTCTTCTCCTCGTTGCACTCCACTTTTTTTCTCGATAGCTGTTTGAATTCAGCCGTAGTCATATAGGCTTGCAAATCTTCCCATGAATCGAGATACGCTGAAGCTTGTTGTAGATGTAGAGAATCTGCTTCCAACGCCTCCGCGTACTGGTAAGGCCCATCGCTCTCTTGTGTCAGCTTCAAAGCACGTTCGATTTCCTGCATCATCGCATTAAATTGTATTTGTGCTTCTTTTTTGATAATTGACAACCAAGTAAGCTGTGACTCCCGCCAATTTTCTTCTACATAATAAACTTCGGACAAGGATTCAAGCCAACGTTCCGGCCATGGATTTTGGATGGAAAACGTATATAATTGCAAAATAAGACTTTCCACCGCAGCATCGCTTCGATCACTGGAGAAACGATCAACCACTTGAAAAAAACTATCCTGTTCTTCCCCTGAAGCACCATATTTTTCCTCAAATAATTGTGCGATAATATCCTGTTTCATTAATTCTGCTTCCATATCATTAGCAATTCGGAAAACAGGATCAATATCAATTAAATAAGCATACTGCCGTACAATATCCATACAAAAAGAATGCAATGTAGAAATTGAGGCGCTTTGTAGGAGTGATAATTGTTTTTTCAGATGGTTGGAAGCAGGATCAGCTGCCAGAGCTTCTTCCAGTGCTGAACCGACGCGGTTACGCATTTCCTGGGCTGCAGCGTTGGTGAACGTAACAACGAGCAGCTCATCAATATCAATCGGATTTTGTTTAGATACTAGCTTCCGAATAATCCGCTCAACTAATACAGCCGTTTTTCCGGATCCGGCCGCTGCCGCTACAAGTATGTCAGATCCTTCCGTATAAATAGCTTCCTCTTGCTCTTTCGTCCATTTTACCAACGTATCTCCCTCCCGTCTGCTTCTTTTTCTTCCAATTTGGCCATTACATCGTCTTCTTTTAGGTCTGTTAACTTACGATAACTGTTTTCCTCCAGGATTGGATCAAATTGACATACTGATTTAAACGAACAAAACGTACAAGCTTTTTTATTGTTAAACTCGTATGGATTTAAATGGACGCCTCCACTCGTAATGTCAACTCCCGCTTGAACCATCAACTGATGGATATGGTTTTGTAAATTCGAAAAAGAAGTGGGATCTGCTATTTTCGAATGATGATAAAATCCGCCTTTTTTCTTAATACCGGCAGGAATAATTTTACTTGTCCCTGACTCCAACGATTGATCCATCATTTTCACAACTTCTTCATCTGAGAGAAGCAAACCTTGCATTTTATATTTCTTGAAAATTTCATCCGCAATTTGATCGTCCATTAATTTCTGATTTTCTGAGATCATCGCATTATGCACATGGAAATAAAGAATTCCCGCTGGCAATGCTTGTTTTCCAAGCCATGTTTCCGACTGCGATAGAACGACATCCAAATACGTTAACATCTGCAAGGCCAATCCGTAATAAACTTCAGCAAGGCTTAATTTGGTAGAGCTTGACTTATAATCAATGATCCGCAAATACAAGCCATCTTCATTTTCCGCTTGATCGACTCGGTCAATTCTTCCGCGCAACATCAGCTCAAAGCCGTTCGGTAATGGAACTCTCGCTGGCTGCAATTTTTCCCCGTTGCCGAACCCCAGTTCAATTCCAACAGGAGAAAAGCCACTTTGCCTTGCCTGTTCACTTAAAACAAACGTTGCCCGCCCAATAATTTCTTGCAGCTTTTGCTGGATATATTGATAGCGATTGGAACTGTACAAAATTTGATGTTGAAGAACCGGCGCTAAATGAACGACTGCTTTTTGCGCATAATGTGCTGAATCCTTCCGTGTTAAATCAGAAAAGTGTCGCCCTTCCCCTTGAATCCATTCGGTAATTGTTTTCAACGCTTCGTGAAAAAGCTGTCCGATATCCGGTGCATCGAGCTTATATGTTTTTCGTTCTTCCAATCCAAGGCTATATTGAGCAAAATGCTGGTAGGAACAACGATAAAACATTTCTAACCTGGATACACTTGCTTTAATTTCTTTTGGGTACAATTTTTCTACGGTTTCTTGTCTTAATGCGACTGGTCTATTTTCATAATACAAGCTTTGTAAAATCGTATAGGCTCTGCTATATTTCGGTTCCTGTTCAATGTACCAATCGAGTACGTGCCACCATACTTCTTTCATTGGATACCCACGCTTAAATCTGGCCAACTGAGAAGTTAAGGCGGCTGTTGTTTTATATGGTGTCGTAATGAACCGTTCAGCCTCTAGCAAATCATCCGGATCCTGCAGTAATACAAAGTCACTGCATGAAGGGAATAACTCTTGCATCCGTTTGACCAACTGAGATGGCATTTTCCCGTTCCCATCTTCGTCACTTAATGGATAACTCAACCATAATCGATCTTGTGGGGCGGTAAATGCCAGATACATATAAAACCAGTCATCAAGCAATTTTCTTTTGTTACTCTCAGCGAGCTGCAATCCATGGTTAGACAACAACTCTCTCTCTTGTTCATTAATCATTCCATCGATCGGCGGTTTCATTGGCCATACTCCCTCATTCAAGCCAAGTAAAAAAGCACACTTTACTCCGCTCATTCGGGAATGATCGATCGTTCCGACAATGACTTGATCAACCGTTGGCGGTACATGGGAAAATTGCAGCGATTCCAATCCCGCATCGAGAATAGTTCTGTATTCTTCTAAAGACAATGCTTCTTCTCCTGCCATTTCAACCATTTCATCAAAAAGTTGAATGACCGCATCCCAAACTTGAGCTTGCTCACGGCCTTTCTCAATCAAACCTCGTTCATCAAAAGTGCTGCGCAGTTGCTCCAATCGATTCGGTACATCAAGTTGTTCCAGTAAAATGTAAGTAATCTCACATTGTTCCTTTACGGTTTGTGCATTTCTAATTTGGTCATCAAATACTTTTAACGCATCGACCACTTGCTGACGATAGGCATTAATCTTTTTCTGTGTTTCTATTTCGGCATCGGTTTGTGCCGTTCGTTCAAATCCGCGAAAGCGTTGAAACACCCATGGTTCATCACTTATCCAACGTGACCTCGTGCGAATGCCATACTCTAGCACGTAATTTTCCAATTCATCAATGGCATCATTCGTTAACGGGAATGCAGCATCATTTGCAGGAATGAATCCAGTTTTCAAGACCCGAAACAACGCTTCATATGACCAATCATTTTCGACCATATCTAACAAAGAGCGAATCAATTCAATTAATGGGTGGTTGAGCATGGATTGTTTCTTATCCATGAATACTGGGATACCGAAATCTTCAAAAATGGTGGCGATTAAATCATCATATACATCTGATTGACGTATAAAAATCGCCATATCTTTATAGCGATAGTTTTCTTCCCGTATAAGCCGGATGATTTCTTGCGCTGCTCCTTCAACTTCTGCTCGAACATGAACTGCTTCCGCAATCTGGATCGGAGCTTTCCCTTGGTACTCTGGAGCGGGGCGCTGATCGAAATACTGTTCCAAATGAGCAAAATACGGACGCTCGGAAAACTTTCCGTCCTTTTCAGACAACTGAACCGATTCATCGATTTGTACATGATTTTCTTTAGCAATTAAACGGATGTTCTGATACGTTTCAGCTGATTGATAAAACAAATTCAATTCCGACACGTGCTGATTTTCTAAAGAAGGGTCCAGTGTCAATGCAACCGTAACCTGTTTACATGTTTTCATTAATTGTTCGATGACATACAACTCTTGTGGAGTGAATCGATGAAAACCGTCCAAATATATATGTGCATCTTTTAAAAAAGGTGTTTCACCTATTTTGTCCGCAAGTAATTGTAATTGGTCTTCACTGTCAATATATTTATCTTGTAATGCAATGACGAGTTTTTCATAGATATAAAGTAAATCACCCAATTTATTTGACAATGCCTGTTCACCGGTTTCTTTGTGAACAAACCGTTCCAGTTCATCTAACTGCATTTGCAGTAGTTCCGGTGTAATCCGGTACCGCTTAAATTCGGTAATTAGCTTTTCCAAATCCATCAAAAAACCATGCTTTTCCTTCGATTTCTGAAAAACTTGAAAGCTCGTCTCTTTTTCTTCCATTATTTTCTTTAACATCATTTGAATACCGACGGAACTAATAAATTGTTTAACGCCCCCGCCTGTTTCTTGCATAACACGCCATGCAAGCCGTGAAAAGCTCATCACTTGCGCGCGAATACTACCGCGAATTTCCGACTCCTGAAACAACGCATACTCCTGTTGGAATGTCATTTGGTCGGGGACAATATAAAAAATTGGCGTCCCTTGCGGATGAGCGATTAATTCATTTTTCATTTCATTCAGTGTATAACTGCTGATCGAACTTCCTGCTCTGCCAAGAATAAAACGAAGACTCATGACATATCCCCCAATTTAAAAATCATTTTTGCTCTTCAAGTTGTTTTAGTTTATCTTTTCTTTGCAACCTTTTTTCAATATACTTTCCAACAACCCAAAATAAGACGATACCGATTCCGACTATAATCGTTCGTACTGGGTTCTTTGCAAATTCAAAAATACTGGATCCGATGTATGCTATCGAAAAAATCATAACTGTTTTTCCAAGCAGCACTGCCAATATAAATTGTTGAATGCTTATTTTGGAAAGCCCTGCAACGACATTAATTACCGAAGAAGGTGAAAAAGGAAAACATAGCAATAAAAAAAGCGGACCGAATCCATGGCGCTCGAGCCAACTCGTCACTTTTTTCACTTGTTTATTTTTTCGAATCACTTGAAAAATACGTTTATCACCCAATTTACGAATAACGAGAAAGACCAAAATAGAACCTAAGCTCGATCCAATCCAAGAATATAAAAAACCTTTTAACAAACCGTAAGCTGCACCATTGGCAATAACGAAAACAACCAAAGGTAAAAAAGGCAGGAATGCTTCGATAAATGGCAGAACGATTCCGGGAATGGGGCCGAGACTTTCATAGTCATTCAATAATTCAATTATGTATTCATCAAATTCTTGTGTTTCTAGAAATGATTTCCAATCAGATATCCTGCTATTTATATCCATGTAGTGGAATCTCCTCATCTTAAATGAACGCCGTCGATTAAATTATTTATTGTAGATACTTCTATTTTAATCTAAACACGGGATTTTACAAAAGAATATCTGTTCCGGATCTCATAAAAAATAACGCTCACCCATTGTTGTCAAATTGCGTGTCCAAAAAATGCTGAAACAGCAAAGTCATTTATTCAAACTGCCTCAACTTAGCATACTTTTATACGCCTGCTAATAACAAAGATTAAAAAACAAGCCTCGTTCTTTTCATCTTTAATTATTTATTTTTATTGGGAAGTATTCATGAGAGGGGGCCGATGATCTCTTTTTCGTCAAAAATTCATGGTACGTGATCCATTTGTTCATTTGATCCACTGAATCTTCTTAGAAAACGAATACGATTATCGAGCAAATAACGATATTGGGCGGTACGCTGCACTTGATTCAGCATAGAACCAAAAGAAATATCAAGGATAATGCGCTCCCCATTTTTAAAAATAATTTCTGTTTTTTGGTCAGCTGCCTGATTAACTTTATCGATATGTGAATGGGCAATCCAGGAGCAGTTTGAGTTGGTTGGGGAAGCGGTAGGAAAGAAGTACATTCCGCTAATTGGGTCAATGGATACTGGGGCTTTATGTGTTATGCCGCAAATGTCTTTCGTGCCTTCTTGTCTTCCTTTAAGACTTGATCCAAAAAACTTACATGCATAATCAATCATCTTGCTTGGGGATTGTTTAATAGTAAATGTGCCTTGTTCCTCCATTACATACGTATGTGTATGTCCATACTCATCGTGTTGTGCAATAGCGGCCATTGTTAGAGGGTTAATTTCGTGTGCAGTCGTATATGTATACTGCGTCATTAGTTATTCATCCTTTCCATTATAAATGAAAAGAAGAGGCTTACTGTCTGATTTTAACAAATACTTAGGTAAAAAGATAGAGGGAAATTGAAGTTTTAATGTAATTTGTAATACCACACCCTTTATTAATGAACAATAAATCCACAAAATGTTATTATACCAAGGTTTTAAAAAGAAGATGCAAAGGATAAAAGTCCTATTTTTATTGACAAGGCAAACATATTTAACTCATTACATAACCTCCCCGTATTTTAACGAAAAATACGGGGAGGTATGCGTACAGATGGATATAATATCGTGAACTTAATAAATAAGATTGATGAAATCTTCCTTAGTAATCCGACCGAGATAATATGGTATGTCGATGTCTGATAGAGCATCTTCAAGTGCTTGTCGTTCGTGTTTTGTACCAACCAGTTTTTCTTCCACATCATTTACGTTACCCATACCAAAAAAATCACCATATATTTTACAGTTTTCAATAATTCCTTTCTTTACATCTAACCGAACATCCAGTAATCCGGAATCAAATTTGTGGGACGCTTGTTTATTAAAAGCAGGAGATTTCCCATAATTCCACTCCCATTTTTGATACCTGTTATTTGAAATTTCATAGATGTTCTCCCAATCTTTTTCAGTCAGCGTATAACGCGGAACATCTGAAATATCTTCTACATCAAAAATATAGCGCAGGATCAAGTCCTTAAATTCTTCCATTGATATCTTTTCATCTAGAAATTCAGAAATGTTCGCAACCCGACTGCGAATGGATTTAATACCCTTTGATTCAATTTTCGCTTTATTTACATTCAATGCAGATACGACATGTTCCACTTCCGAATCCAACATGAGTGTACCATGGCTAAACATTCGTCCCTTTGTTGAAAACTGTGCATTACCCGAAATTTTTCTGCCATCTACCAATAAATCATTACGTCCGACAAGCTCCGCAGGGACACCAATTTTATTTAGTGCCTCAACGACTGGTTGGGTAAATTTGGCAAAGTTATGGAAACTGTCACCGTCATCTTTTGTAATAAAACTGAAATTTAAATTCCCTTTATCATGATATACAGCCCCACCACCGGATAAGCGGCGTACAACTTTAATGTCATGTACGTCAACATATGCCGTATTCACTTCTTCAACCGAATTTTGGTTTCTACCGACTATGATCGATGGTTCATTTATGTAAAACAATAAATACGTATCTTCTTCACCAAAATTTTGAAGAACATACTCTTCCAGTGCCAAGTTTATTCGCGGATCTGTTATCCCTTCATTATCAATAAACTTCATTCTGCAAACCTCCAAAAATAGAATACCTCTTTTAGTTTAATAGAACTTCGCTTATCAGGCAAATAAGAAAAGCGCAAGCGCCCTGGTCAGACCCGACAAGCTTAAGCAAGAAATCGTAGTGGCGGTTTTAGCCACGAAGAGTTATTGCTTAAGACCTCGAGGGGCTGGGCGCTTAAGCTAGACAGCTATGCACAAAAATTTATGCTTTCTGACCTTTAAATAAAAATTTTATGCTTTTTTGCTCCATAAAAACCCTTCTCTTGCAAGGTGCACGTTTCCAGTAAAATACCGTTCCGCTTCCTGTACCAATCGCTGCTGGTCACCGTATTGAGGAAGATGGCTTAGCAATAGATCACCAATTTCTGCCTTTTGAGCAATTACAGCTGCCTCTTTACTCGTCATATGCCCTGCTTTTGTACCATCTTGTTCTTCATAAAAGTTACAATCGGCGATAAGTAAATCTGCTTCTTGTGCAAATGAAACCCATGATTCTTGATATGCTGTGTCAGCCGTATAAACAATTGTATTGCTTCCGTCTGTTATCCTCATACCATAACATGGAACGGGGTGATTTGTTTTTAGAAATGTAAGACTCAGTGGACCAATGTTCAGTGCATGATCAGGATTGTATTCTATTCCTGTAGTAAAATCGCTTGTTAACTGATCGAAGCCTGTACCACCTTCTGTATGACCATATATTGGAAGCACCATTTTGTTGCCTGTTACATAGTAATGCACAAGACGTGCATACTGCAACACACCTATATCGGCAATATGGTCATGATGATAATGTGAGATGATGACCGCATCAATATCCAATATTCGTTTATATTTTTGTAGCTTGGATAACGCGCCACTGCCCATATCAACAAGCAAAACGAAACCATTGACTTCCACAATATAACAAGAGGTGGCTTCATTCGGAGCGGGATAGCCCCCCCAGTATCCAATGACTGTTACATTCAATTTGATCACCTGCCTTCAATTTTGTTGTAACACAGCTTAGTTATTTTTAAAAAATATTATATTTTATTACGATTTGTATTGACATTAATAAATCTGTTGTAGTACACTGTATTTAGATTAAGAAAGAAGCTGTTACTCTTCTTTTTAAGTCACTACCAATCTTGAGTAGGAGGTTGCGCCAATGGTAAACGTTATCGAGTTTTTTAAAAATATCCCTAAGAAAAAGTGTCAAAAGTGTGGTTATGAAATGAATGAAAAAGCCGACTGCTATGGCAATTTATGTGATGATTGCGATCATCCTGCAAGATAATTATTGAGTTGTAAATGTACCACGCTCTACCTTATAATACTATACTTCCTTTTTTAAAGCAGCTGTTATTGTGGCTGCTTCTTTTTTTATAATAAAGACACCATTTTCTTGAAATATGCATATCTTGAAACCTGTTTTTAATCTGTACCAGTACTTCTGTTATACGTAGTGGTTTAAAAGGTTGATGTTTTTATGATGACCAGCTGACGAGTGATTCTTACCCGCTCATACAAAAATAAAAACGAGGCACTCTCCTCGTTTTTATTTTTATGAGATAACTGGCTTTATCACCATCTAACTCTTATTATTAACCAAATTACCTAGTTTTAGTTCGCCAAGAATGAAAGCACCTTTTGTACTGCCTTTTCTCCTTGATCGATACAATCTGGGACGCCAACTCCTTCATAAGAACTGCCGGCAACCCAAATTCCAGGGAGTTCTGTGCTCATTTGTTCTCGTACAGCTGACAATCTCTCTTTATGTCCAACCGTATATTGCGGCATCGCATTTTTCCAGCGAGTCACTACAGAGAATTCCGGCTTTTTGCGAATCTTCATTGTTTTATTTAAATCTTTTAATACAATGTCGATAATTTCGTCGTCTGATAAATCAACGACTTGCTGATCTCCCGGGCCCCCGACATAACAACGTAATAGAGCCTTTCCTTTTGGAGTAGATGTCGGCCACTTACGATGTGTCCATGTACAAGCAGTAATGCGGAAATTACTGTTCCTAGAAACAACAAACCCTGTTCCATTAATATCTTTTTTAATGGCAGATTGATCAAATGCCATTGCCACATTTGCTACGGATGTGGAAGGAACATTTTTAAAATCATTAAACATATCGTATTGACTAAAAATTTTCGGCATTGTGTAATGCGGGGTTGTCATTAATACAGCATCCGCCTTATATACTTCTCCGCTATTTAATAATACATGATACCCATGTTCCTTTTTCTCAATATGGTCGACGGCCGTTTGCAGCATAAACGATTCAGAACCCAACTGCTCTTCCAAAGCTTGTACAATTGTTTCAAAGCCATTTGTAAAAGAATAAAACAAACCCGGCTTCTTCTTCTTTTTCTTTGCAGGCTTTGGCATTGTTTCCTGTAATCCTTTAATTAAACTGCCATATTTTTGCTCTAATTCATAAAAGTTTGGAAAAGTCGACATCAGACTCATTTCGTCAATATCTCCGGCATAAATTCCGGAAAGCAGCGGTTCAATTAAATTCTCTACGAGTTCATCGCCAAAACGGCGCCGAAAAAAACTGCCCAATGCCTGATCATCTGTTATTTTTCCTTTAGGACGCACGTAATCAAAGCTCGCCCGTATTTTTCCTTTTGGTGAAAACAAACCCGAAAACAAAAACGGCTTTGCTTGCGTTGGAATTCCCATAAAAGCACCGCTAGGCATTTTATGCAATTTATTACCGACTAAAATATACGATTGCCCAGCGCCATTGCGAACGATCTGATCCATTAACCCGAGCTGTTCCGCCAATTTAACTGCAGGTTTTTTTCTTGATAAAAAAGAGTCCGGACCGCGTTCAATCGTAAATCCATCTTTTTGGATCGTTTTGATTTTACCACCAAGACGATCGGTAGCTTCCACAAGCTTTACTCGATATGGTAAATTGTTTTTCTTTATTTCTTGCTGTAAATAGTAGGCGGCAGTCAAACCGGTTATTCCACCGCCAACGATCAATATATTTTTATTTGTCATTACGCATCACGCTTCATTTTATTCCATACGACATTTGCCAATGTTTCAATAAAGAGCGGATCTGTGTTCGGCATTTCCGGGCGATAATAAGCAGCGCCAATTTCATCACAAACAACCTTGCATTCATAATCGTTATCATATAAAACTTCTAAATGATCGGAAACAAATCCGACCGGGGCGTATACAAATGATTCATAGCCCTTTTGTTCAAAAAGATCCCTCGTCAAATCTTGTACATCCGGGCCGAGCCATGGTTCAGGAGTATTTCCTTCACTTTGCCAGCCAATTTCATAATTTGTAATTCCCGTTTGCTCGGAAATAAGATGAGCTGTTTTTTCTAATTGTTCTATATACGGATCTCCGTCTTGTAGAATTTTTTCAGGTAAGCTATGGGCTGAAACGATTAATACTGCTTTTTCACGCGCCGCTGAAGTCATTTGATTATACGTTTTAGTAATTTGATCGGCCCAATACGTAATAAATCCCGGTTCATCATACCAACTTTCTACTGATTTAAGTTCAATACCATATTCAGCTGCTTCCTCTTGTGCTCTACCATTATATGATTTAACACTAAAGGTCGAATAATGCGGTGCGAGTACAATTGATGCAGCCTCTTTAATGCCGTCCTGTGCCATACTTTTTACAGCATCCTCAATAAATGGCTCGATATGCTTTAAGCCAATATAAAGCTGAAATTCATACGTATCCTGAATAGCGTTTAATTTTTCTGTGATAGCTTTTGCTTGCTCCTCTGTTATTTTTGCCAGCGGAGATATTCCGCCAATTGCTTGATATCTCTCCGTTAAGTCTTGAAGCGCTTCTTCGGATGGCTTTCTGCCTCTGCGAATATGTGTATAGTATCGTTCAATATCTTCTTCCTTATAAGGGGTTCCATAGGCCATAACAAGTAAACCTATTTTTTGCTTATCCATTTTAACACCTCTTTACTATAATTCGGCTATTTCCAGTCCTATCTCTTGGAATAAGTATGAATGAGCTCCGTCAATTTTTTCAGTGTATCCTGTGTAATATCAGGAGTAACACCATGTCCAAGATTAAACACATGTCTGCCATCGGTTATACTATCGTCGAGAATAGCTTTTGTTCGTGCTGTAATTGTTTCCCAGTCCGACAGTAATATAGTCGGGTCCAAGTTTCCTTGCAACACTTTCGTTACACCCATTTCTCGCGCTTCCGGAATTGTTGTTCGCCAGTCAAGGCCAATAACATCAACAGGCAAGTCATTAAACTCCAGTAGTAAATGCTTTGCACCGATCCCGAACAAAATAAGTGGCACATTTTCCGTTCTTAATTCGGAAAAAATCCGGTTCATGACTGGCTTAATAAATATACGATAGTCGTATTCGTTTAATGAGCCTACCCATGAATCAAAAATTTGTACCGCTTTAACACCTGCTTTTACTTGCGCTTTTACATATGTGACAATCATCTCGCCTAATTTGTCCATCAATGTAAACCATGTTTGAGGTTCACTGTACATTAACGCTTTTGTCTTACTGTAGTTTTTGGATGGACCGCCTTCAATCATATAACTTGCCAATGTGAAAGGTGCACCGCTGAAACCGATTAATGGTACATTCAACTGTTCTTCTGTTAAAAGCCGAATGGTTTCTAGCACATAATCCACATCTGCTTCAGGGTTGAGTGTACCTAATTGTTCGACATCCTGTAAAGTACGAATCGGGTTATCGATTACCGGCCCAATTCCTGACTTGATTTCAACATCCACTCCCATTGCCGGAAGCGGGCTCATAATATCCTTATACAAAATAGCCGCATCCACATTGTACTGTTCAACCGGTAGTCTTGTGACATATGCACACAGTTCCGGCTGGTGGGTAATTTCAAATAAAGAATACTTTTCTTTAATTTTTAAGTATTCTTTTTGTGATCTCCCTGCTTGTCGCATGTACCATGCTGGAGTGTACCTCGTTTTCTCTCCATTATACGCTCTTAAAATTGTATCATTAAATTTAGCCGCCATTTTTATCATCCTTTACATACTAATAAGCCTATCATTACTATAACTATTTCCATTTTGCATGTATAGCAAACGGTACGCTTTGTCATAAACTTGTAGGAATTCAGTCTTGAAAAAGCAACACAAATAGCTACATTTTCAGTTCTACAACATCCGAGTGCGTACCTTCCATTTTAGTTAATGGGTCATAGGGCACAATATAATAACGTTCTTTCTTAAATAAAGCTATATTTTCGATAATAAATTCGTTTTCACCTGTTACTTCCCCAATCCGTTCATCTACTCCATCTTTCTCTTTATAAATTCGATAGACAACCCGGTCATCAGTAGATGAATCCCATGTCAATTTACCACGTAAAATCGAGCGCCCGCCAAAAGTATATGTTGCTTTTATACTATTGATTTCAGGCAATTCAATTGGGCGGTCGACGGCTTGAACATTATCCGGTTTTGTGAAGCTTGCCTTCAAAGAACGCTTTTGATCCATCTCTGTTAATATTTTTTTCATTAAAATTGTAGGTGATTCACTGCCCTTCGTTAAATAGTGATCTTGATCCGACGAGTCATAACCCATCCATAGCGCAAATACATATTCTGGCGTGTATCCGGCAAACCAAGCATCTTTATAGTTTCCTTCCACATGGGGATGCTCCGTTGAACCTGTCTTGCCAGCTAATTCTTTATGATAGGTCCCTTTTTTTGCTGTTCCGTTTTCAACAACATTCTTCAACATCTCCGTCATATTCCAGGCTGTTTGTTCGTTAAAAACAACTTTTGTTTCCTGGTTCGCCTGTGCTATGATTTCACCATTCCGATCATATATTTCAACAATTGTATATCCATCTGTATATTCACCCGCACTGGCAAACGTACGATAAGCTTCCGTTATCTGAACCGGAGTAAGTCCGTCTTTTAATCCGCCTAATGCAATGGCTAATCCATTATCCTCAATATTAATGTTCATTTTTTTGAGGTAATTTTTTGCATAATCAATGCCGATATTTTCAAGAAGCCATACCGCCGGAGCATTTTTGGATAATGTTATAGCCTCATAGATGGAAACTGCTCCTGCGTACTGATTGTCGTTATTCTTTGCCAAATAGCCATCCCGGTCTACAAGCTGATCCGGTATTAATGAATACGGCGCATATGATCCTTCCATCATAGCTGGACCATATACTGCAATTGGCTTCATTGTTGATCCTGGCTGTCGTTTTACATTGAGTCGATTTAAATCACCGAATTGATAATTTCTTCCGCCAATTGCCGAAACTATGCTTCCGTTTTTCTGATTCATTAAAACGAAAGCTCCTTCCACACCTTCGCTATTCCCTGAGAAATAATCGTCCTTTTGCATTTGTTCATAAGCGATTCGCTGTACCAGCGGATCCATTGCCACAACAAAACGATAGCCACCGCGCTTTACTTCCTCAATCGTTAATTCATATTTTTCAGCTGCTTCATTTAATACTAAATCGATATAGCTATCAATCGAAGGATGCCGTTTTCGCTCAGGAATATTTAGATGCACATCGGATTCCTGTGCTTGCGTTTTTTCTGTCTCAGTTATTGCTCCTACTTCTGTCATTGTGCTCAATACAACATCTCTTCTTTGTTGAGCTTTATCGGGATATTCTACTGGGGAGTAGCTGTTTGGCGCCTTTGCCAAGCCAGCCAATAATGCGCCCTCTGCAACGGATAATTCCTGCGCCGATTTAGAAAAATAACGTTCCGCTGCCGCTTCTACTCCATAAACCCCTTGGCCAAAGTAAATTGTATTCATATATAATTCCAAAATTTTTTCTTTCGTATATTCCCGTTCCAAATAAATCGCAGCCATTACTTCTTTTGTTTTACGCAGCCATGTTTTATCATTGGATAAAAATAGGTTTTTAGCAAGCTGCTGTGTGATGGTGCTGCCCCCTTCTACTTTACTGCGTGCCACGATATCCCGATAAATCGCGCGAATAACCGATTTAAAATCAACTCCGCTGTGCGAATAAAATCGTCGATCCTCAATCGCAATAAATGCTTCCCGCACATGTTCGGGAACGCTTGATAATGGAACCGGTTTGCGATATTGTTCATACAGTTCCCATAAAACCTCCCCGTCTTCTGTTTCAATTGCAGAGGTGGCAGGGAGTACCATGTTTTCTTCCTTGACGATTAATTTTCCGCCATAAATAATAACTGTTAACATGGTTAGTAATAAAATACATATAATACCTATAAATGTAATCCATTTTTTAAATTTTTGAATGAATGTTTTTTGATGACGTTCCGACCTCGTTTTTGGTTCTTCTTCATGAAATTCGTCCATTTGCACACCTCAATGTGGTTGGTATCACAAATATTATACGCTCCTTATCATCCAAAATCGAGACCTGACCATTAAATTTCGACAATCTGTGCCAAATAACAATAATAAGATAAAAGAACCGAAAAATAGGGTAAAGTATACTAGAAAAGGATTTTTACAGGAGGTAAGAAATATGAAGGCATATATGACAACAGGAACACTCGATTTCCTAATAAAAATGGAAATGAAATATCAAGCAATTGAATTTCATCTTATGAATAGCCCGAGCGGAGCATTGGCTTATTATGAAGGAGAAGGAAAGAGCATTTTTACAGCAGGAAGAACATATGATGTTTTGTTGTCTAAAGGAAAAATTGAGGAAAAAGGCTATGTAGTGATGAACCACATTACTGTCACCGATGAAGGCAAGCCTGTTTTTGAAGATGGCTTCGAAAAACGTCAACATGATATGGTTCATATAGCCGGATTTCAGGCATTTCGGCTGCTTAAGCCGGTTAAAGGGAACACGTATGTCGTATTTACACAATGGACTTCGGAACAGGATTATATGAACTGGAAGAACTCGGACTCATTTAAAAAATCCCACGAAGAACAAGCTGTTAAACCGCCAGCTTACTTCGCCGACAGACCTTATGTTTCAACATATCATATGATAAATGAGGATGAAGATGAATAATATGTGACAACAGAGTTTGTACATTTTAAAGAAAAGCGCAAGCGCCCTGCCTAGAAACGTAGCGACTGCGCTAGACGGGAGCTGGTGGTTCGATGTCGCCACGCAAAGTGGCGGTTTTAATCGAACATTCCCATATATCCTAAGATAAAGGAATCATGCCCCCGCAAAAGGGATATGCCGACGTTGGGCGCAAAGCCCGTTTTTAGTTGGCCTTCCTTTGTCTTACCGAATCGATGATGACTTTCACCCAAACTTTTGTGTCTAAGCGTCTGAGGAGGTTCGGTTAAAACCGCGATGTCCTATCGCAACACCGAACTACCCACATCCCTGTGGGCATTATCGTAAGGCGCTGCAGGAAGTCACCTAGTTTCTGGGCTGGCAGGCTTAGAACGCCACGTCCTGGGACTGCGCGTGAATGCTCGTCCCACCGAAAAGATTTGCACTAGAACATCCTGGGACTGTAGCTACGCTTTCGTCCCATCGAAAAAATTTGTACGTCGAAGCTAGACAGCTATGCACAAAATTATATACATTCTTATCTTTTATCGAGTAGGAGGGAGTAGTTAGCCCCCGTCCTCTCACACCACCGTACGTACGGATCCGTATACGGCGGTTTAATTTTATTCTATACATGTACTTTGTTATAATGTTCAATACAAGATATTAATCCAAATCTTGATAGCCTCGCGTTTGTAATGGTGGTTGTAAGAATCCAGGAATATGCGATTCTTATTGCCCCTTTGCTCGTGTGGCTATTTTTGTATGCATTATATTTATCCATACCTAATTTGATTAAATTCTTCCGACGATTTTTGGCTGTTTTCCATTTCTGCCAAATGCACATTCTTACTCGTACCCTTGTGTGTGAATCAATTTTCATTAGTAAGCTCTTCATGTGACCGACTTTAAAGTAGTTTACCCAGCCGCGAATTAGTTGGTTAATTCTTTCCACTTGATACTTCGTATCAACACTCCAATTCTTTCGTGTGAGTTGTTTTAATTTATACTTAAAGTTAGCGACTGATTTACGGTGTGGCTTTGCTTTGTATAGACGGTTCTGATAGTCCCTAAAGAATCCAAACCCTAAGAATTTCATGTTCGGGTTGTTAGGTTTAGTTACTTTTGATTTGGTCGTGTTCACTATTAGACCAAGTTTTTCTTCAATGTAATTCGTCACTGATCTCATTACACGTCTAGCTGCCATTTCACTTTTAACCATGATAATGCAGTCATCTGCATATCTTACAAATCGCAATCCACGACTCTCCAATTCTTTATCAAGTTCATTCAACATGATATTACTAAGTAGTGGAGAAAGATTTCCTCCTTGCGGAGTTCCAATCACCGTTTCTTTATATTCGTCATTGATTTGCACACCACTCACTAAGTACTTTCGGATAAGCGATATGACATCACCATCGGTTATCGTTCTTGATATTA
>NZ_JBPYCR010000028.1:0-21195 GCF_051846915.1 Virgibacillus sp. W0181 | reverse complement strand
AACAGATTCTTTTTGTTGGTTTACAATTGCTTTTAACTTGAAATGAAGCATAATTCTATTTTTAAAGTTATTAAAGTTTTGGTAGCCATATGCAACTCGATTTAATACTTTGATTTTATTATTAATGCCTTCAATTCGACCATTACTGTATGGATGTGAAAGACTGTGCTCTATAAAAGGCAAGTGTTTTTGTAGTGTTTTTACGCTTGTTCTCATATAGCGTGAGATTGTACTTAAGTTAACCGTCGATAATATGTCTTCGAGTGTCTTGAAATCTTTTTCTTTGATGCTTTCCAATATTGATTGATAAAGATTGTAGTTCGCTTTTAGATTGGTATCGTAACTTAATAATTCTTCTACTATATTAACTTCGAGACGTTGTCCGAACAGCCTGTAGTACTTGTAATCGGTATAAGATAAATCCTTTTTGTATTTCAATAATAGTCTCCAATATCTTTTTAAACGCCGGTATTTTTTCATATCTTCCCCATTTGATGTTCGTAGGGAATTCATGACACGTACGCGTGTCATATTCATTGCACGACTAATTAATTGAACTAGGTGAAAACGGTCAATAATAATTTTCGCTTGTGGAAATACTTCTTGGATGACATTCACATATCCCGCATTCATATCTATGGTGACAGTTTCTACTTCTTTTAAATCGCGTCTTTGGTAGTTGGCAATAAAATGATTTTTGATGGTATAGCTATCACGGCGATCCAAAATATCAAGGATGTCTCCAGTCTCTCCATTAACATATTCAAAGGCCATTTGGCCCTTTGCATATTTAAATTCATCAAACGATAAATGTTTCGGTAATGCATGATAGTATGGCTTATATTTTTTAGCTTCTTTCGTTATGATACGTTGCACTGTTGCGGTTGAAACGGAACAGTCTTTGGCGATGTCGGTTAGGGATTGTGCATCGGTTGATTTTATAAGTACTTTCGCTCTTGTATGATTTGAAATAAAGCAGTGTTCTTCGACAATTGATGTACGTGCAATAAACGAAGTATTACAAGCTTTACAGGAAAATCGCTGTTTCTTTAGGTTTAAATACGTTGGATATATACCAGACATTGGTAGGGTGATACTTGATGTTTTCGTGCCATTTTTATAAACGGTATAATTTTCATTCTTAACCCCACAACATGCACAGTGTGTTGGTGTGTAGGTAAGTTTAGCTGGAATAAACTTGGTCATGATTCCTTGATGTTTCTTAATTTGAATAGAATCTTCTACAATCGTAATGTTTTTATCTTGTATATCGAGTAAAACTTTTATAGTCTTAGAATAAGACAAGTGATTTCCCTCCTGGATTTGGTTTTGGTCGACTTTAATTCTAAAGGGAAACTCACTTGTTTTCTATTTTTATACTAAAAAATAGTGTTAGTGAATTTTCTTCACCAACACTATTTATTGTAGAGCCGCTTTTTTTATTTTTACGATAAATACAAAAAATCATAAAAGCCGGATTTTTCCTCTCACATTTAACCTTAAAAGTACCCTCCTTTTGCAAATGGCATTCATATAGAATTAATTAATCGTTTAATTAGAGCTAATTTATTAGAAAGTACGTATAAATTAAATTGAATTACCTTGACGTCAACCAAGCATTTAGACCTATGTGTTTGAATCGAATAAAATATTCCGCAAATAACCCTAGAATGTTACACAATAGAGATATTTGAAACACAAATGTAATATTAATTTGTCTAAAAAAGTGGTTAAAAGATGTTATACTATATGAGTAAAGTCAATAAGCGATAAAAACAATCAATTTTCGAGTTGCAAAACTAGATATAAAGGTGCGTATATAGATGATTAAGATGAAAGATGTTAATAAAACATATTCCAATGGGGTCACAGCCCTAAATGGAATTAATATAAACATAGAACAAGGCGAGTTTGTATATGTCGTTGGTCCTAGTGGCGCAGGAAAGTCGACATTTGTAAAATTAATGTACAGGGAAGCAAAGCCATCCTCCGGAGAAATTGCTATTAGTGATACAGACATAACCGATATAAAAGAAAAACAGGTCCCATTTATAAGAAGACAAATAGGAGTCGTATTTCAGGATTTTAAGTTACTTCCAAAACTAACAATCTATGAAAATATTGCATTTGCGTTGGAAGTAATTGAAGAGTCACCACGTAATATTCGTAAACGGGTCATGGAAGTGCTAGAACTCGTAGGCCTGAAAAATAAAGCACGATTTATACCGGACGAGCTATCCGGTGGAGAACAGCAACGGGTATCGATTGCACGAGCGATCGTAAATCAACCAAAGATTGTCATTGCGGATGAGCCAACAGGGAACTTGGACCCGGATACTTCATGGGATATTATGCGTGTTTTTGAAGAAATCAACTCAAGAGGAACAACGGTCATTATGGCCACGCACAGTAAAGAAATTGTAAATGCGATGAAAAAGCGAGTAATCGCCATTGAAGATGGACTTATTGTCAGAGATGAGCAACAAGGGGAATACGGTTATGAAATTTAGTACGATGAAACGACATGTCCGTGAAGGAGCAAAAAACATTATACGGAACGGCTGGATGATGGTTGCATCGGTAGGGGCAGTAACGACAACATTAATTTTAGTTGGTGCGTTTCTTGCGCTCATGCTGAATATTAACCAAATGGCCGTAAAAGTAGAAGAAGATGTGGAAATCAAAGTTTTAATTGATGTAACGACTGGTGATGAAGAAGTCAAGGAAATGGGAGAAAAGATAAAAGAGTTAAATGGCGTTGATACGGTTACCTTCTCTTCCAAGGAAGAAGAATTGAAAAATCTTGTTGAAGGTATGGGAGAAGAAGGCGAATCATGGCAAATGTTCGAACAGGACAATCCTTTAAATCATGCTTACATTGTAAAGGCGGCAAATCCTGAAGAGACGGCAGCACTTGCGGAAAAAATTCAATCGTTTGATCACATCTATGAAGTGAATTACGGAAAAGATGTTGTGCAACGATTATTTGAATTTAATAAATATGCACGAACGATAGGGTTAGTTTTAATCGCGGGGCTAGTTTTAACAGCAGTGTTTCTTATTTCCAACACGATAAAATTAACTATAATGGCTCGGAGCAGAGAAATTGGGATTATGAAGTTGGTTGGAGCAACTAACGGATTTATTAGATGGCCATTTTTTATTGAAGGAATGCTACTAGGCGTGCTGGGGGCGATTATCCCAATTGCACTCATTATGACCGGTTATTATTTCATTGTTAATAGTCTCAGTGAGCAAATTACGTACAGTTTTGTACAGTTTTTACCGTTCAATCCATTTGCATGGCAACTCTCCTTAATCATTCTTGCTATAGGCATGGTTATCGGAATGTGGGGCAGTGTCATGAGTGTTCGCAAGTTTCTTAAAGTATAAGTTTACTAAACATAAATTTCAGCGGACAAGTCGTTACTTGTCTGCTGAAAAAGATTTATTTTCGTTAATATGGGGGAGGAAATCGATAAATGAAAAAGCTGTCACTCTATTTAATAGCTTTTATTGTCGTTGTAACTACTAGTTTAGTAAATGGGAATTCGTTGTCTGCCGAATCAATCGGCAGTGTTAACAAAGAAATTAAAGAACTCGAAGAAGAGCATTCGGAATTAAAGAATAAACAAAGTGAATTACATAAGGATAAATCAAGCACGGAAAAAGATATGGAAAACAATAAGCAGGAACAGGCGTCAGTTGAAGAGCAAATACATACAATTACGGAAAAACTTGACAATACACAAAGTAAAATAAAAACGAAAGAATCAGAGATTGATCAAACGAATAAAGAACTTGCTGATCTCGAAAAAGAAATTGAACAACTAAAATTGGAAATCAAAGAGCTTCAGGAACGGATAAAAAAACGTGAAGAATTATTAAAAGAACGCCTTCGCTCCATTCAAAAAAATGGTGGAAATGTTAAGTACATTGCAGTACTTCTAGGATCAGAAAACTTTAGTGATTTCATCAGCAGGTCATCTGCTGTAAATGCCATCATGGACCAAGACAAATCCATTATGGAAGAACATGCTGCCGATAAACTAGCATTGGAAAATAAACAGGTGGAAGTGGAAGAGAAGAAAGCAAGCGTTGAAAAAAAGAAAGCTGATTTAGTAAGTCAAAAGAAAAACTTAGAAGCTTTAAAAGCACAATTTGATGAGCAAAAGCAAAAGCAGGAAAGTTTAATGGGCCAATTGGAAGAAGAGCATGAAAAATTGGAAGATCATAAAACTACTGTTGAAGAAGAACAAAAGTTAATTGCCTCACAAGCAGCTGCATTAGCTCAGGCGAAACAAGTCGCAGAGCAGGAAAAGGCAGAATTGGAGGAGAAAGCAAGACAGGAAGCGGCAAGAAAGAAAGCAGCCGAAAAAGCAGTGAAAAGTTCTGGAACGGGAAATGGAAGCGGAAGTAGTAACACAAGCAACAATCATACAAATAATAGTGTAAGCAGTGGGGGCGGCGGTACTTTTATATGGCCGGCTAGTGGTAGAAGGTCTTCTGGATTCGGTCCTAGAGTACATCCGATTACCGGTGAAGTAGGTAAACATCATAATGGAATTGATATTGCTAATGGAATAGGGACGACAATTAAAGCGTCTGCTTCGGGGTCTGTTGCTTATGCTGGCTGGATGAGTGGATATGGAAATACGGTCATGCTCACGCATTCAATTAATGGAAAGACATATTCAACGCTTTATGCACACATGAGCAGTATTTCCGTTTCTGTCGGTCAGAGTGTAAGCCAAGGACAGCGAGTCGGAGGCATGGGAAGTACAGGTAATTCAACTGGATCCCATTTACATTTTGAGATTCATCCAGGAGGATATAAAAATCCAGCGAATCCACGCTCTTACCTGAATTAAAATCGAATGCATGTATTTGCATTTACTAAGCATAAACTATAATATTAAAGACATCGCACATTATTGTGTGATGTCTTTTTTGAAAGGTCAGAAAGTATAAAATTTTTGCGCATAGCTGTCTAGCTTAAGCGCCCAGCCCCTCGAGGTCTTAAGCAATAATTCTTCGTGACAAAAACCGTCACTACGAATTCTTGCTTAAGCTTGTCGGGGCTGAACAGGGCGCTCGAGCTTTTCTTACACAGTAGAAAAGACGTTTGAAAGTTAGTAAACTATAGCCAGGAAGTAACAGAGCACAGAAAAAACATTATGAAGAAGGAAAGCTGTCCACTCTCTAAAAGACGAGCAAAAGCGGATTATTCTAATAGGAGCTTCGACTTGTTCAAGAAGGAATTATCCGCATTATTTTAAAAAGAGTGTATATAAATTTAAAAACGGTCGAGGTGGAAGGATGTATTTTAAAAAACGGTATATTGCCATATTTTTATTAGTAGCGTTTGGGTTTGGCTTGGCTGGTGCCTTTGTTGGCGCAAAAATTATTCAACCTAATTTCATTAGTAAGAACAATACTGCCCAAATTGCAACAAATAATGAATCAGAAAAAAATGAAGAGGATATATCAAAGGTGATGCAAGCGTATCAGCTAATTAAACAGCACTATGTCGATGATGTTGAGGATGACAAGCTGTTTGAAGGAGCTATTCAGGGAATGCTTGATACGTTGAATGACCCTTACAGTACATATATGGACGTTGAAGCAATGAAACGGTTTAATGAACAAATTGAATCCTCGTTCCAAGGCATAGGCGCTGAAGTGAGTATGGTCGAGGACAAAGTAACTATCGTTGCACCGATAAAAGACTCTCCGGCGGAAGCGGCTGGATTGAGACCTAACGACCAAATATTAAGTGTGGATAATGAAAGTCTTGAGGGCTATGATTTAAATGAAGCGGTAGAAAAGATTCGCGGTGAAAAAGGGTCGGAGGTCGTTTTAAAGGTTCAGCGTGCGGGTGTTTCTGACCCGTTTGAAGTGACACTAGTTCGTGACGATATACCAGTGGAAACAGTTTATTCGGATACAAAAATGATCGATGGCAAAAAAACAGGAATATTAACGATTACTTCATTTTCGGAGCATACATCAGAAGAATTTTCGGAGCATCTGTCAACTCTTGAAAACAGCAATATTGATGGATTAGTTCTTGATGTACGTGGTAATCCCGGCGGTATTCTTGAAGCAGTAGAAGATGTGTTAGGACATTTTATACCAAAAGATGTTCCTTATTTACAAATTGAAGATCAAAAAGGCGAGAAAACGCCATATTATACAGAACTAGATAAGAAGAAGGATTATCCAATCAATGTGTTAATTGATGAAGGAAGTGCTTCAGCCTCAGAAATACTAGCCGTAGCCATGAAAGAAACCGGTTATGATGTGATCGGCATGACGAGCTTTGGAAAAGGTACCGTGCAACAAGCGGTTCCGCTGGGAGATGGTAGCACGATTAAGCTCACTTTTTATAAATGGTTATCACCTGAAGGGAATTGGATAAATGAAAAAGGTGTGGAGCCGACCATTGAAGAAAAACAACCTCAATATTATTATTCCAATCCGATTCAGGTTGAAGAACCACTGACATTCAACCATACAGGGGATAACATAAAAAACATTCAGACCATGCTGTCCGGTCTTGGTTATGATACGAAGCGAAAAGACGGTTATTTTGATAAGCAGACCGTAACAGCTGTCGAAAACTTCCAAAAAGAACACGATTTAAAAGTAACTGGAGAAGTAGATGAAAAGACGGCCAATTTAATTGAAACAAAAGTAGTTGAAAACATTCGTGAAGGTGAAGATGACCAACAATTAAAAGAAGCATTAAACGTTTTGTATAAATAATAATATTGTTCACAATTAGAAAAAAGATCTATATTAGCAGGAATTTGTACGAATGATGTCGAATATATATTATATTACTGTATAAAGAGAACTTCATAACTATGCTAAGAAGGTGATCACTGTGATGGAAGCATGGTTGGTTGAAATGGCTAAAGGAATAGGAAAGTTCTTTTTGAACCCGCTTTTGTACTGGGGCGTTATCCTAGTAGTTATCGCTGGCTATAAAAGAGTGAAGCTGGAGCGAAAGAATTTCGGCTATAAAATATTCGATATTTTTTCCGAGTTGAAAAATACGGGATTAATCGCAGTTGTTTTTGGCTTGCTTATTTCGATCATTACTATCGGTGCCGGCTTTGTTTATTCTTATGAAATGGTGTTGTTGTTAATTGTTGTAATGATTGTTTTAAGTATTTCGTTTCGCTTCAGCATGCTTTCAGCCGTCTATACATTAGGAATTACGTATATAATCATATTATTCGGTCCAATTTTACTAGATCTGCAAAATGTCATTGATCCAACGGTGTTTTCAACCATTTCTTTATCGAGCCTTTCTATATTGCTAGGACTGTTTCTATTGACTGAAGCCGTCTTGCTAGTAAAGGTCAAACGGAATGAAACATTTCCTCGCCTTGCTTTAAGTAATCGAGGAAATTGGGTTGGAGAGCATCAGATTAAAAAACTATCGTTCATTCCGTTTTTTATGCTTGTTCCAGCTGGTTTGATTACACCTTTTGCTCCATATTGGCCGTATTTTTCCATTGGAAGTGAATCGTACAGCTTGCTATTATTTCCTTTTTTAATAGGTGTCGATTATGTAGTAAGTGGGAGATTACCAATGTTGGCAGCAAAACAGTTGGCACGTTCGGTTGCTTATTTAGCTTTTATCGTTTTGGTAATTAGTGTAGGAAGTATTTTTATACCAGCTTTATCGCTTCTTGCCGTATTTGTTGGCATATTAGGAAAAGAAATGATTAATTATCGTCATCGACTAGCGGAAAAACGAAAGAATACGTATTTTTACCAGCTTAATGAAGGCTTAAAAGTACTTGGCGTTATCCCCGGAACGCCTGCAGAACGATTAGGGATCCTTGTTGGTGAAACAATTGTACGAGTAAATGGAAAAAAAATTTCTCGATCATTTGAATTTTATGAAGCATTGCAAGCGAGTGGAGCATTCTTTAAATTGGATATATTAGACGACAATGGAGAAATTCGTTTTCTGCAAAGTCCATTTTATGAAGGGGAACATTATAAATTAGGTATTATATTTTCAGCAGAGCCATATGCTAAACAAGTTAATTAGAATTTTTCTGACAGCAAAATATACTGCTAAAACCCGAAGAACGGATTTAAAGGTACGGATATAACATCAAACCACAAGTATAAAAACTACAAGGCCCATCAACTTGATGCAGGCCTTATTTTGTTATAAATTTGACAAGCGTTTTTTTCGATGGCTGTTAGTTTAAGGGGTTATATGCTGGCACTATTGAACTGCATAATTGTTTCGTAGTTGTAGATAGACATGGAGCAACTTATTTGGTCGATGTATAAGCAAAAAAATCGAATATTTGTTCGTTAACATGGTATAATGAATTAGATACAAAGTGTGGAATATAGCAAGATTATAGTAATTTCAACTGTATGATACTATGTTTACTATATGTATAGCTAGGTAATAACTTAATTGTATAGAAAAAACGTAGAGACATTGTGTAAACAATCCGTAAATGATTACTGAAGCAAATGGCTGCGGTAATTTTTTTACTTTCATTTTTTAAATGATAAACTAAAGACAGATGCTGAACTGGAGGGCTGTTTTGTGCAAGAACAGTTTCAATTACAAGCTCATTTTCAACCGCAAGGAGATCAACCAAAAGCAATTGAACAACTAGTTGATAAAATAAAATCGGGTCAACGACATCAAACATTACTCGGTGCAACCGGAACAGGTAAAACATATACCGTATCTAATGTTGTAGAAGAGATAAATCGACCGACATTAGTCATTGCTCACAATAAAACGTTAGCAGGGCAGTTATACAGCGAATTTAAGGAGTTTTTTCCAAATAATGCGGTGGAATATTTTGTCAGTTATTATGATTACTACCAACCGGAGGCGTATGTTCCTTCTACAGATACGTTCATAGAAAAAGATGCAAGCATAAATGATGAAATAGATAAATTGCGCCACTCGGCCACTTCTGCACTATTTGAACGAAATGATGTGTTAATTGTATCGAGTGTCTCGTGTATATATGGATTAGGTTCACCAGAAGAATATAAAAGCCAAGTACTTTCCTTAAGAATGGGTATGGAGAAAGGGCGCGATCAACTTTTACGTGATTTAGTTGATGTACAGTATGCCCGAAATGATATAGATTTTAAGCGTGGAGCATTTCGGGTCCGTGGAGATTCGGTAGAGATTATTCCCGCATCAAAAGAAGAGCATTGTATACGAATCGAATTTTTTGGTGACGAAATTGATCGGATTCGTGAAGTAGATGCATTGACTGGGGAGATTATTGGAGACCGTGAACATGTAGCTATTTTTCCTGCTTCACACTTTGTTACCCGTGATGAGAAAATGAAAATAGCGATAAAAAATATAGAATTAGAACTGGAAGAACGTTTAAAAGAGTATCGTGCGGAGAATAAACTATTAGAAGCACAACGACTGGAGCAACGAACAAACTATGATCTTGAAATGATGAAAGAAATGGGATTTTGTTCGGGTATTGAAAATTATTCCCGCCATTTAACACTACGGGAAGCAGGATCGACACCGTATACGTTGATTGATTTCTTTCCGGAAGATTTTTTAGTCGTTATTGATGAGTCGCATGCAACATTGCCGCAAGTACGTGGAATGTACAACGGAGACCGCGCGAGAAAACAAATGCTTGTTGATCACGGTTTTCGGCTTCCATCTGCTCTAGATAACCGGCCACTTAAGTTCGACGAGTTTGAGGAAAAAACGAACCAGTTAATTTATGTATCAGCAACTCCTGGACCATATGAAAGGGAACATTCGCCGGAAATGATTGAACAAATTATCCGTCCTACCGGATTGTTGGATCCTGAAGTGCATGTGCAGCCGATTGAAGGGCAAATCGATCATTTAATTGGAGAAATTAATGCACGAACTGAACGAAACGAACGAGTACTTGTAACGACATTAACGAAAAAAATGTCCGAAGATTTAACGGACTATTTCAAAGAACTAGGCTTAAAAGTAGCCTATTTGCATTCCGAGATAAAAACATTGGAACGGATTGAAATTATTCGCGATTTACGGATCGGCAAATATGATGTGCTTATCGGTATTAATTTATTGCGTGAAGGACTGGATATTCCTGAAGTATCCCTTGTTGCCATATTGGATGCAGACAAGGAAGGTTTCCTTCGTTCTGAACGTTCGCTTATCCAAACGATGGGGCGAGCTGCCCGTAACGAAAATGGCCAAGTCATTATGTATGCGGATCGGATTACAGACTCTATGCGCGTTGCTATAGATGAAACAAATCGCCGTCGAGAAATACAGGAAGCATATAATATAGAGCATAATATTACACCGAAAACAATTAAGAAAGAAGTTCGTGATGTTATTCGTGCAACTGTTGCTGCTGAGGAGGCGGAACAGTATGATGGAAGTATAACGAAGATCTCTAAATTACCTGCAAAGGAAAAAGCAGAAGTTATTGAACAAATGGAAAGAGAAATGAGAGAAGCAGCAAAAGAACTTGATTTTGAAAAAGCTACTGAACTGCGAGATATTATTTTTGAGTTAAAAGCGGAAGGATGACGCGTTCATGCCTAATAATGCTATAAAGATACAAGGTGCAAGAGCACATAATTTAAAAAATATTAATGTAACGATACCAAAAAATAAATTAGTCGTTGTAACCGGACTTTCCGGATCTGGAAAGTCCTCGCTTGCGTTCGACACGATTTACGCGGAAGGCCAGCGTCGATATGTAGAGTCACTTTCCGCATATGCCCGGCAATTTCTCGGACAGATGGATAAACCGGATGTAGATACGATCGAAGGATTATCACCGGCCATATCGATTGATCAAAAAACGACGAGTAAAAACCCACGTTCTACTGTTGGCACGGTAACGGAAATATATGATTATCTCCGCTTATTATATGCTAGAATTGGAAGACCAATTTGTCCGGAACACGGGATTGAGATAACGTCACAAACCGTTCAGCAAATGGTAGATCGAATTTTGGAATATCCCGAACGGACAAAAATTCAAATTTTAGCACCAGTCGTTACCGGCCGTAAAGGTGAGCATGTGAAAGTGCTTGAGGATTTAAAAAAAGAAGGCTATGTGCGCATTCGTGTGGACAATGAAATGCGCGAAGTAACCGATGAGATCAAGCTCGAAAAAAACAAAAAGCATTCTATTGAAGTTGTCGTTGACCGGATTGTCGTAAAAGAAGGGGTTGCCAGTCGACTGAGTGATTCTATTGAAACGGCTTTGCCATTAGGGGATGGCCGGATTATTGTCGACGTTATTGGTGATGAAGAACTTGTTTTTAATGAAAACCATGCTTGTCCTATTTGTGGATTTTCTATAGAGGAATTGGAACCGCGTTTGTTTTCGTTTAATAGTCCATATGGCGCGTGTACGACTTGCAGCGGCTTGGGAACAAATTTAGAAGTTGATATCGATCTTGTCATTCCAGATTGGGAAAAAACATTGAATGAACATGCACTAGCTGCTTGGGCTCCGATAAGTTCACAATATTACCCACAGTTATTAAAAAGTGTATGTGATCATTATGGAATTGATATGGATATACCTGTGAAAAAAATTCCTAAAAATCAATTGGATAAAATTTTATATGGTAGTGGAAAAGAGAAAATTTATTTTTACTATGTGAATGATTTTGGAAACGTGCGCGAAAGTGAAATTCACTTCGAAGGGGTTATCCATAATATTTCTCGGCGTTATCATGAAACATCCTCCGACTTTATTCGGGAAACGCTTGAAAAGTTTATGGCACAGAAAAATTGCCCTTCGTGTAATGGCTACCGACTCAAAAAAGAAGCACTTGCCGTACGTGTGAATGAAAAACATATTAGCGAAGTGACCGATTTTTCAATAAACGAAGCGAAACAATTTTTTATGCAATTACCATTAACTGAAAAAGAAGAACAAATTTCTCGGTTAATTTTAAAGGAAATTTGCGATCGGCTCGATTTCTTAAATAATGTTGGTTTGGATTATTTAACGATGTCACGTTCGTCAGGAACATTGTCCGGTGGGGAAGCACAACGTATTCGTCTTGCTACTCAGATCGGCTCTGCTCTGACAGGAGTCTTATATGTATTGGATGAACCGTCGATCGGATTGCATCAGCGGGATAATAATCGTCTGATCAATACATTAATGCGAATGCGAGATCTTGATAATACATTAATTGTCGTGGAACATGATGAAGATACGATGCTCGCAGCTGATTGGCTCATTGATATCGGCCCTGGTGCAGGGGATCATGGCGGTGAAATTGTCGCGAGTGGCACACCTGCCAAAGTTATGAAAACAAAAAAATCATTAACAGGTAAATATCTTTCCGGTAAAGAGTATATTCCATTACCCGTGGAACGCCGCATAAGTGATGACCGTTTCATAGAAGTAATCGGTGCAGAGCAAAATAATTTAAAAAATGTTTCCGCTCAGTTTCCTATTGGCCTATTAACGGTGGTGACCGGTGTCTCAGGCTCAGGTAAAAGTACCCTTGTGAATGAAATTTTATATAAATCATTAGCCAAGCATTTGTACAGTGGCAAGCATAAACCCGGAAAACACGAAACAGTTAATGGACTTGATTATATTGAAAAGGTGATTGACATTAATCAATCGCCCATCGGAAGAACGCCTCGTTCAAATCCGGCTACGTATACGAGTTTATTCGACGATATTCGGGATGTGTTTGCGCAAACAAATGAGGCAAAAATGCGTGGTTATAAAAAAGGCCGGTTTAGTTTTAACGTAAAAGGCGGCCGCTGTGAAGCATGCCGCGGGGATGGCATTTTAAAAATTGAAATGCATTTTCTACCGGATGTCTATGTCCCTTGTGAAGTATGCCATGGGAAACGGTACAACCGAGAAACATTGGAAGTAACGTTTAAAGGGAAAAACATAGCCGACGTACTCGATATGCGTATTGAAGAAGCGCTGGACTTTTTCAGCAATATCCCACGAATAAAACGAAAGTTACAAACGATCTTTGATGTCGGTCTCGGATATATAAAGCTTGGACAGTCAGCAACGACATTGTCTGGTGGAGAAGCTCAGCGGGTTAAACTTGCTAGTGAATTGCATAAACGTTCTACTGGAAAAACATTTTATATTTTAGATGAACCAACAACCGGTTTGCATACAGATGATATACGACGATTATTAACCGTATTGCAACGACTTGTAGAAAATGGGGATACCGTTTTAATTATTGAACATAATCTAGATGTCATTAAAACGGCAGACCACATTATAGACCTTGGCCCAGAAGGTGGCGATGGTGGCGGAGAAATTATCGCAACAGGTACGCCAGAACAAATTGCGGATATGAGTGCATCTTACACAGGCAAGTATTTAAAACCAATATTGGAGCGAGACCGTGAACGAATGAAAGAAAGAGTCGGACAGAAAGAAAAAGCAGCAACCGCTAAATAAAAAATAAATCATAGCTGTTCGGATCTTGGGGGTTCCGACAGCTTTTTCATATAATCGGATTGTGGATAAGATAACTAACAATGATGCACTACACTAGAGTTGATATAGATAAATGCGTAAGTTACCCACTTGTAAGTAAAATGTTTTGACGCATATGTACGGTTTCGTTAAGCTATAAGAGTATATAATGGGGAGGTACGGAAGAATGAATCCGATTGAAGTTGAAAAAGTTCAGCAAGTACTTGAACAATTTAAGAATAAACCTGTGTTTATCCATTTAGAAACAACAAATGGTGCTTATGCGAGCCATTTTGATAATAAGGGTGTAAACGTCGGTGCATATATTCGCAATGCAGGAATCAAATTTTCACAGGCAAAAATTATCGGCGAAAATAGTTCGTATCGTGTAGGGTTAAAAACGGAAAACGGTTGGGTTTATGCAGAAGGGCTAACTGATTGGGAAATGTATGAAAGTAATAAACTACTGCTAGCCGGCCATGACCCTGAAGGCAGACTGATGGTTGCATTGCAAATTAGTGAAACACCCTTTAACTAATAAAACATTCAAGAAGCTCGGCATTAATCGTTTGGGTATTCAGCGTTAGCTTAAATGTTTTATATATTTATGTTTTTGAATACTCATGAATAGAATAATTTATGGAACAACGATGTTCCAATAAGAAAAGGTGAATAAGTCATGGAAAAACATGTTGTTGTTATTTATCCGCACCCTGATGATGAGTCATTTGGTGCTGCGGGAACGATTATCAATTTTCGTAAACAAGGTGTTCCGGTTACGTATTTATGTGGAACAATGGGGGAAATGGGCCGTAATATGGGGTCTCCCGTTTTTGCCAACCGGGAAACATTATCAAAAATAAGAGAAAAAGAACTCATTGAAGCGTGTAAAATGCTTGATATTGATTTCCGTGCCCTTGGATATCGCGATAAAACAATCGAATTTGAAGATAAGGATGCAGTAGCCGCTCATGTGAAAAGCGTACTAGAAGAGATCAATCCATCATTGGTCATTACGCATTATCCGGATCATGGAGTTCACCCGGACCATAATGCATTAGGTGCAGCAACGATTGAAGCGGTTCGTTTGATGGATGAAGATAAGCGTCCAACTGTCTGGGCTTCCGCCATTTCAAAAAACTTTGAGGAAGTTCTGGGAAATCCGGATATTATTCACGACATTACACCTATCTTTGATCAAAAAATGGAGGCAATCCTTACCCATAAATCACAGGCGGAAGGAATGTTAAAGCGTTTTGATAAACATCCGGAAGAAATGGCGCTTATGCGGGAAAACTATGAAAAACGACTAGGGAAAGAACAGTTTTTTATTTGGGATTATAGTAACGCATAAACTTTTTATTTCTTTGACAAGGAAAACAGGAGGAATCTATATGAAACGACTGTATCGGTCAAGAAGTGAACGAATTGCCTATGGTGTTCTAGGTGGCATTGCAGCCTATTTCCGCATTGACCCAGCCATTGTGCGCTTGTTGTTTGTAGCGGGGTTGTTTTTAAGTTCTGGTTCGTTAATTTTCCTGTATATTGTAGGAATCTTTATTATTCCTGACGAGTGGGGGATTTAGTCATGATTATACGGTGGGTGTTGTCGTTAATTTTAAATGCTGTTGCCCTTATTGCCGTTGCACAATTGTTTGACTCCTTCCATATTGAAAATTTCGTTACGGCTTTGTTTGCCAGTGTCATTTTATCGATTCTCAATTTAATCGTGAAGCCAATTTTGATCATATTTACATTACCGATTACCATTATGACGTTTGGTCTGTTTTTATTTATTATTAATGCGATCACGCTGTACATTACGCAAGGATTAATGGACCAATCTTTTGTTATAGATGGATTCGGAATTACGATCATTGCCTCCATCATTATTTCTATTATAAATACACTATTGAACCAATTAATTAGCGATGTAAAAAACTGAATTTGTGGTTCTGAGAACATAGCCGCACCTTTCACAACATAGGTTTCTCGTTTTGGAAAAGGTTGTGAAGATTTATCCCCTTTTGTAATAATCTATCTAAAGGGGATATTTAGTGAAAAAAATATCATAATCGGGTCAGATATAGAAATAAGGGGGAAAATAGTTATGACACAGTTAATTGGGAAAACAGCTATTGTTACCGGAGCAAGCAGTGGCATTGGAATTGCAATTACGAAAGAACTTGCAAAGGAAGGCGCAAATGTTGTATTAGCAGCTAGAAATAAAGAAAAACTTGAAAACATTGCTTCGGAGATTGGCGTAGAAGAAAATATATTATATGTCCAGACTGATGTGACAAAGCAACAAGATGTTTCTCTTCTGGTAGAACGTGCAAAGCTAGACTTCGGAAGGGTAGATATTTATGTGAACAATGCCGGGAGGATGGCTTCTAGCAGAGTTTTAGAAGGAAGTATCTCTGATTGGGAGCAAATGATTGATATCAATATCAAAGGAGTCCTTTACGGTATCCATTCAATTTTACCTGACATGCTGGAGAATAAAAGTGGTCATATCGTGAATATTGCTTCTGATTCAGGTTTTGAAGTTATTGAAAGACTCACAGTATACTGTGCAACAAAATTTGCTGTTCGGGCGATTTCCACCGGACTAGAAAAGGAACTAGCCAACACTGGTGTACGTACCACTAATATTTCGCCAGGAATGGTCGAAACCCCTTTAAGTTCAAAGAGTCCATTTGAGACTGATCGAAAAAAACTTGAACCAGCTGACATTGCAAAAGCAGTTGTCTTTGCCGTGACTCAGCCGGAACATGTAAATGTGAATGAAATTACAGTTAGACCAGTTTGACAGATTTATCTAACAATTATCGGGTACCATTCCGGAATAAGCCTTGGAACTACTCCATACATAAGGGGTAGATTTTAAAGTAAAGTTGAAATAACGAAGTACGTTAAGATACAAATATTAACTTCTTAATATGAATACTTTAAATTAAGGCTATTAGAGTATTGTAAAATCATCATAGCTGTTTTGCGGAATACAGCTATTTCCATTTTAAGAATGGTTAACTGTTCGCTGTCCTTAAATTCAGGTATTTTTTCAATCTCGCTCATTAACTGCATAGCATGCATAAAATTAGATGCTGCCGGGTTAACTAATTCATGAATCCAAATTTCAATACTTGATGGTGAATACGCATTTGTTACACGTAGACATTCTACATATCCTTGGCAACGGTGATGAAAATAAGCCCCTAAATCGAAGTAATCAATAAATTGGTTCCACGAAATTGGTAAGGAATCCGAAAGTTCGATGGTTAGGAAGTATGTCGTTTTTCGAATTCCTTCAATTTGGTTACTGAAGTCGACGAGCAAATTATAAATTTCCTCAAATGTTGTTTGTATGCTTACATTGTTCACATGAAATTCTCCTTTCATCATTTCCTTATTCATGCATATTCAAAAAGGAGGTAAAAAGCGCAGTAGATCAAAGCGATTTTTACTAGACTTTTTGAATAACTCTTAAAAGTATTGTATGTATGACCTAACATTTAGTCACTAACCTAAAAGTTTAAAGGCTTCATATTTTCATCTAAATATAGCCTTTGCCTAATATTTTTGGTGAATGTATTTTGCAAAATTCACTGAGTAAGGAGGTGTCTTGAAAATTTACTTCCCATGCCTCTGAAAGTAATTGTTTACTATCTTTCCATATATGAAATATCACTGAAGGAATTTTCTATACATGTACAGTCACGTCTTCATTCAAAATATGCTACAATAAAAAGCAGTCATTGTATCTAGTTGGAGGGATAACTATGCCATCAGTCGTACGAACAAAACATTTATTGGAAAATTTCAATCTTACTCTTGCGGCGGGTGAAGATGGATTACATCGCGAAATAACGACGAGCGATCTTTCGCGCCCGGCTATTGAAATGACCGGATATTTTAACTATTATCCTAAAGAGCGGATACAATTAATCGGAAAAACAGAAATGGGTTATTTTCTTGATTTAACAGAAAGTGAGCAAAGAGATCGGGCCGAACGACTATGTACGGATATTACACCCGGAATTGTTGTTTCAAACTGGATGGACATTCCGGACACTTTATTGGAGGCTGCTAACTACGCAGGGGTCCCCATATTAAAATCCCCACGTAAGACAACACGTGTAATTACACGAATTACACATTTTCTAGAAACCAAATTCGCCCCTACGACAGCCATTCACGGTGTGCTTGTAGATGTGTATGGAGTAGGCGTTTTAATAACGGGTTCGAGCGGAGTAGGGAAAAGTGAAACGGCACTCGAACTTGTCAAACGTGGACACCGACTTGTTGCTGATGACAGTGTTGAAATGCGACAAGAAGATTATGATGTCTTGATCGGAAGTGCGCCTCCTTTAATCGAGCATTTATTGGAAATTAGAGGTTTAGGTATCATTAATGTTATGACGTTATTTGGAGCCGGATCCGTAAAGAACTATAAAAAAATATCAATGATTATTGAACTTGAACTTTGGGATGAACATAAGCAATATGAGCGTTTAGGAATTGAAGAAGATACATTGAAAATTATGGATGTTCACGTTCCTAAAGCGACCATACCAGTAAGGCCGGGAAGAAACTTGGCGGTAATTATTGAAGTAGCTGCAATGAATTTCCGTTTGAAACGAATGGGAGTCAATACAGCAGAAGAATTTTCAGATCAGTTGACGACAATGATTAAGCAAGGAAACGATGATGACATTTATTAGGAGTGATTGTATTGATGTGTGATGCCCCTTCGCTAAATAGGGTTTTTATTGATTTTGGGCCAATAACGATTTATTGGTACGGCGTTATTATTGCGACTGGGTTGTTTTTAGGTTTGTATTTGGCGACAAAAGAAGCGGATCGTCTTGGACTTAAAAAAGACCTTATCGTTGATTTAATTATGTTTGCAACGCCGATTGCAATTATATTTGCTCGTATTTATTATGTAACATTTGAATGGGATCGTTACGTTGGTGGCCCATGGTGGAAAGTGTTTGCCATCTGGGAAGGCGGTATCGCTATTCACGGCGCACTGATTGGTTCCGTGTTGACTGCAATTGTATATGCACGTGTGAAAAATGTTTCGTTTTGGCAGCTGGCGGATATTATTGCACCCAGTTTAATTCTTGGACAAGCAATTGGCCGCTGGGGGAACTTCATGAATCAGGAAGCCCATGGTGGAGCTATTTCCGAGACTACATACGAAAGCTTTCATCAATATTTACCGGACTTTATTATGAATCAGATGTGTATTGAGGGCGTCATGTATCACCCGACTTTTCTATATGAATCACTCTGGAATATACTTGTGTTTGTATTACTGCTTTTAATGCGGAAATATAACCCATTAAGAGGGGAAATTTTCCTAAGCTATTTAATGATGTATTCCGTCGGACGATTCTTTATTGAAGGAATGCGTACGGACAGCTTGTATCTATTTGGGCCAATTCGAACCGCTCAGTTTATTTCGATTCTGCTTATTATTGGGGCGATTGCCTTTATAATTTATCACAGAAAAACAAAATCCGTTCGCTATTATTACAATGGGAAACGAGTGAAACCGCAACGGAAGAATAAAAAGAAGTAAATTGTTTATAGGTATACGGGAATTTATTGTTGTTAAAGGTGTCAAAATGGAGGATTAGAATTGACAGGAATTGTAACGCGTGGTTTATTGCAAGGATTAAATGTTTCATGGACATTAGGAAAAATTGTATTTCCGGTGACATTTATTGTAATGATCTTACAGCATACTCCAATACTTCCCGCATTCATCAAGTTATTAAGTCCTGTTATGGGATTGATCGGCTTGCCTGGAGAAGCAGCAATGCCTCTCGTCCTTGGGAATGCATTAAATTTGTATGCAGGAATTGGTGCTATTGTTTCGTTTGACTTTACTGTTAAAGAAGTGTTTATTTTAGCGATGATGCTTTCATTTTCACACAATTTATTTATCGAGTCATCGGTTGCATCTAAAGTAGGTGTCAGTTGGTGGTTGATTTCAGGTATTCGAGTCGGGTTGGCCTTGACTTCGGGGTTTATTATTAATCTTGTTTGGCAGGGAGCAGGTGGCTCGGAACCGGCGCAATATGGATTTATATCATCATCAGATGTTGTGCTGAATGGATGGTTCGACATTGTTCTATATGGTTTTCAAACCGCGATCATTGCTGTTATTCAGCTATCGTTAGTCATATTTCCGCTCATGCTTGCTATGCAATTTTTGCGGGAAAAAGGTTGGTTAACAGCTCTTTCCAATCGATTTGCACCATTTACTAAGTTAATGGGGATGGAAAAAAATACGTCAATGACACTTGTCACCGGCTTGACGATCGGCTTGGCATTCGGTGCTGGTGTAATGATTCAGGCGGTTAAGGAAGATGGGGTCTCACGCAGAGATACAATATTGGCACTCATCTTTCTTGTTTCCTGTCACGCCGTTATTGAAGATACCGTTGTATTTATTCCCTTGGGTATTCCTGTCTGGCCATTACTTGTCATCCGTTTATTGATGGCAGTTGTATTAACGATGACGATCGCATTTATTTGGAAACGAACGGAGAAAAGAAAGGAAGTATATCATGAGTATTGATACAGTTTTATTTGATTTGGATGGTACGTTGATTGATACAAATGAATTAATCATTTCATCATTTGAACATACATTTGAACATTATGGATTAACCTTTACAAAAAAGGAAATAATGGAATTTAATGGGCCCCCATTAATTGATACATTTCAGGAAATAAATCCTGACCTGGCTGAGGCTATGATTGATACGTATCGAGAACATAATATAAAGCATCACGATAATTTCGTAAAAGTATTCCCTTATGTGTTGGAAACTGTTGAACAACTACGACAGCATCAAATCAAGATGGGGATTGTATCAGCAAAAATGCGGCAGGGAGTGTTGAAAGGTCTATCTTTAACTGGACTAGAAGACTATTTTGAAACAATCGTCTCAATGGATGATGTGACTCATCCAAAACCACATCCGGAACCGGTTTTAAAGGCAATGAGCAATCTAGGAGCAACACCTGAGACATCGATAATGGTAGGCGATAACTATCATGATATTGAATCGGGGAAAAATGCTGGAGTTAAAACAGCCGGTGTGGCATGGAGTGAGAAAGGGAAAGAATTTCTTTTGAATTATGATCCAACGTATATGCTAGAAGACATGCGTGATTTGTTAAAAATTGTCGGGGTGTAACAGATATGCGAAAAACAGAACGGATATATGTAAAAGATACAAATTCTTTATGGCAAATCTATAAGACGGTATCTTTTTGGAAGGTAATGAAAAATTTTATTATTATCCAAATTGCACGTTATACTCCGTTTTTACGTATGAAAAATTGGCTATACCGAACATTTCTTCGTATGAAAGTCGGTAAGCACACTTCTTTTGCACTGATGGTGATGCCGGATGTAATGTTTCCGGAAAAAATTACGGTGGGTAGCAATAGCATTATTGGTTACAATACAACTATTCTGGCGCATGAATACTTAATTAAGGAATATCGAACCGGAGATGTTATGATTGGAAATGAAGTCATGATTGGTGCGAATACGACGATTCTGCCCGGTGTGACAATTGGTGATCATGCCATAGTATCGGCCGGGTCACTGGTGCATAAAGATGTACCCGCGGGATGCTTCGTCGGGGGAAATCCGATGAAGTTGATATACACGAAAGAAGAAATGGAA